>NZ_JBXWSB010000033.1:0-43166 GCF_059613205.1 Ruegeria sp. BHSB064 | reverse complement strand
GTATGAGCGGTCACGAAAATCCTGCGCAAATGGAACAGGTGTCAGGATTTTGACACGGGCAAACATGTATCCATCGGCAAACGAACAGCGATTGAAGAAACAACACCCCAGACCATCGCTTATTTGCGTGCACACGGCTGACGATGGGGCGTCTAAGACCCTAAAATCGCTGGGTTTTCACCTAAAGCGATTTTCCTGGAAATTTCAGCTATGTCTGCACTGAGTGAACGATCTTCGATCAGTGGTGCGGCTATGTCGCCGAGCTCTGTCAGAACCGCCTGCAGCTTAGGGGGCATGCTCTGCTGACATTCACGCAGCGTAATAGCCTGTGCAGCAACCAGAAGTTCAATTGCCGTCAAATGGCGACTGCAATCCACAACAGTTTCCAATCCGCGAATGGCGATCGGAGTGTTAGGCAAACAGTCCTCTACCCCATTGGCATTGATGCTGGGCCAGATCGGTGCAGGTTGCGCGGCTTGTACCAACTGTGCGACCCATGCTTCGGCTGTTTTCATGACGGGCGCGAAGCCATTCGAGGCACTACCCTCTTGGGCAAGAAAGGTGGGAAGATCGCTGAAAACCGGGTTCAGAAACTTCGAAAACCGCGCCAACTGTGCCATCGCAGTCGGAACAAACGCGCGACTAATCCCTTCGAGTACGTGACACAATTCAGCCGTGAAATAGTTCCCGCCTGACAGGATTTCCCCCTGATCGAACAGAGCCACTGGATTGTCACTGACACCGTTCAGTTCCACAGCAATTACAGATTCCGCCATCGACAGAGCCCCCGCCAATGCGCCATGAATCTGTGCAATATTGCGAAAGGAAAGAGGGTCCTGCAGACGGCGCGCGTTGCCGGGGTCAAACAGCGAACTGCCCTGCATACGCTGATGCAATCCCCGTGCAGCAATGTCCTGACCTGGCAGCGGTTTCCTGGCCAGGATCCTTGGATCCAAAGGGGAAAGATTGGCACGGAAACCTTCCAGTGAAAGGGCCGCAGCGGTTTGTAGCGCCTCAAATGCGCGACCGGCGGCATGGAACGCCAGCGCGGCAGACCCGGCCACAAAACTGCTGTGATTGGCCAAAGCCAACCCATCCCTGGGACCAAGCGCAAGCGGAGCAATGCCATGTGCACCCATCAGCTGAGCGCTGTCTCCGACCCGTCCGAGTTTATCCTGCATCTGACCTTCTCCGACCAGCGCGAGGCCAAGCGTGGCATTCTGAACCAGATCCGCCGCTCCGATTGAACCGATCTGACCCACCACCGGAGTCAATCTGGCATTCAGACACGCAATGATGTGTTCCGCCACCTGAGGTTGCGCACCGCTCATCCCTGTCATCAGTGTATTGGCGCGCACTATCATCGCAGCCCGGACCACTTCGGGCGTCTCCGCCCGCCCCATCGCCTGTGCCCGACCGCGCAACGTTTGAAGCGAGAACGCCTGCAAAGTCTCGGCATCCAGCGCCTCGGTCGCCCGCGCACCCAAGCCGGTTGTGATACCATAGACCGGCGTCCCATCGGCAATCACCCGGTCGACGGTTTCGCGAGACTGCGCCATCCGCGCCATACCTTTGGGGCAGAGCGTTACCCGGTTTTCGCCAGATACAGCCGCTACCAGTTCGCCTAGGCTGAGATCATCGCCTTTCAGAGTAACTTCTTGCATCAGCTTTCCCGATAAAGCAGCTGTTGCACATTGCCCTTAGCGCGGGCCTTTTCCAAAATCGCAGCCCCCAGCGCGATGTCGCCTGTGGACATGCCGCGATGCCAAAACAGGATCGTTTCATCATCGTGTTCACGGCCCGGTTTATGTCCGGCAGCGATTTCTCCGATTTCAGCATAAAAGCTCTTTTCATCTATCAATCCGGCGTTGATGTGCGGTCGCAACGCACCCAAATGCCCGGCGCGCATCTGCCCCAGATCGTCCATGACAAACTTGTCGATCCCATCGACAAAATCCAGCGGCAGGGTGCTCATGGTACCATAGGGAATGACCAACGCCCCCTTTTTCACCCACGACCGGTCAAACAACGGGGTCGGTTCAGTCAGACGCGTCGCTTCGATCAGGATGTCGGCCCCGTTTAGGCAGCTTTCCCAATCTTCTGTCACCACGATGTCCTTACCCAGATCACGGCGCAGTTTTTCACCAAACGCATTGCGGCTTTCAGGTCGGCGGGAATGTAACCGAATTTCATCGAAATCGAATAAATGGTCCAGCAGACGGACGTTCCAATACGACGTTCCACGAGCACCGAGATGCCCTAAAATCTTAGGCTTTCTCGGCCCCAGCCACTTGGCACCCAATGCGGTCAATGCACCGGTGCGCATATCGGTGATTCCAGCAGCATCGATCACCGCCTTGGGTGCTCCGGTCCGGGGACAGAACAGGTTGAGCAGAGCAAGCTCGCTGGGCAAACCTTGTTTGTAGTTATCGACAAAATCTCCGACCACCTTGACACCTGCGTAATTCAGTGGCGCGACGTAGCCTCGTAACACGTTGAAATGGCCATTAAAGCTTGGGTCCGGGGTCAAGTGCATTCGCGGTTCAATGACCGTTTCGCCGTTACCAGCGGCGACAAGCCCTTGTTCGATCGCGTTCAGTATCTCGTCATTGGTCAGTGCCAACGCGTCGATTTCCGGTTTGCCCAAATATTCAATTTCCATCCGTGCCATCACACGCTCCTTGCTTGTTGTCGCCAGCATAAAGCCTGAATCTACGTCTCCTGATTCCAAAAATTGTGACTTCTGCTCAAGTTTTTCTTATGGTAACTCACCAGCGATGCGACTGCCCCCTCTCAACGCAATAAAAGCTTTCGAAGCAACTGCGCGCTGTGGTGGATTCACCGCGGCGGCCGCTGAGCTTGGCGTGTCCTCTGCCGCTGTCAGTCTGCAAGTCGCAAAGGCTGAGACATTTCTTGGCAAGAAGCTGTTTTTACGAGGCAACAACTCTCTCACGCTGACAGACGCCGGACAGATGCTCTATCCGCAGGTGGCGCAGGCATTAACGCAGTTGTCTGAGGTAACGGGGCGGTTTCTCGAACAGGACATGCGGTCGCGGATCGTGATCAGCACAATCCAGTCTTTGGCCGATCGATGGGTTGCGCCCGCTGTGGTTCAACTGCGCAAAGACCATCCAGAGATCAGCGTCTCGATCCAAATAGACCCCGATCCTTTCGATCCCAGGCGTCACGCGGTGGATCTGAGACTGTCTTTCCACAGTGTTCAGGGTGACGGGCTGATCAGCCGGATGATCTTGCAGGACTATGTGGCCCCGGTCTGCGCACCTGGACTGTTTAAAGAGTTGGCGCAGGTTGATGATCCGCAACTGATCCATGTGGACTGGGGGGAGGCGTATTCCTCTTATCCGACTTGGACCGCGTGGTTTCGGCATATTGGCAGCACACGCTTGCCAGACAGCTCCAAAGGGCTGCGTGCAGCAGGCACAGGGCTTGGAATACAACTGGCGATCCAGGGCGCTGGCGTCCTTCTGGCACCCTTGCATCTGGCCCGGCAGGATTTGACCGAAGGCCGTCTGGTTCGGCTGGGACAAGATAAAATGAGGTTGCCCTATGGCTACCACGCGATACAGCCCCAACCCGGCAGCCAGTCTGCAAAACAAGTGCACATCAAAACGCTATTGCAGCATCTGGGGCGCGTATCCCTTTTGTCTTCCAATGCTTACTGAACCTGGCTGCCTGTCTTTTCGCTGAGTATTTTGCCCGTCAAATTGCCACGAAACACAACTCCCGGTGTCATGCATCGAAGCGCTCATGGTTTTGTAGTGTTTTCAAGTTGGGAGGAATACTTTTGAAGCGTTTTGGCCGTGTTCTTTTTCAACCAGTGCTCGAATGTCTTCAAGACGGAGTCGGCAGCGGTCATCCCGGTCGTAGAACGTACCCAATACTTCTTTCCCGAATAAACCGCAGTCCCGTTTATGAAGCGCAACGATCCTGTGCTCAGGAAGCGGTCGGCATTGATGAGGCTGACCAATGCGATGCCTTCGCTTGCCTGAACGGCATCAATTGCGACATGTTCAGCGGTGACATGCAAGCCTGACGCGTTGGCAATCGGCGATCCAAATAACGTTTGTCCCCACTCGGTCCAAGAGAACTCTCCTCTGCGGCTGCCCTGCTCGTGGCTGATATGAACGAGCGGGAACGCGGCCAAGGCTTTCGGTAGATTCTGATGAGTTACGTCTAACAACGGATGGCCGGGTGAGCATACAATCGCACAGATGTCCGGGAACAATTCTTGCCAGCCGTCTCCTTCTGGTCGAGTGTCGGCATGAACGATGATCAGGCTGGTGCTGGGACGTGTTTGTCGTACGGGTGTGTGGCTGGGTTCGATCGTGATTTTGCACTCTGGAAATCCCGATTGGAAGTCGGGTAAGTTTGGGATCACCCATGACACCGCAAAAGAATAAGACGCGACGATCTCAAGCGGCGGGGAAATGGCGCTGTCCTCGATAACCCGATTGGCATTGCGGATCCGGTCGAACGCATCGCCCAGCTGTTGCAGTACAACATGCCCCTGTGGAGTTGGGTGAAACCTCCCCGCCTCGCGATAGAGCAGCTTGGTTCCGGCCCTGGCCTCCAGTTCTTTCAATCGGTGGCTGATAGCTGCAGGAGTGACACATAATTCATGTGCCGCTCTGGTCAAAGAACCGCGACGCGCAACGGCTTCGAAAGCACGTAAACCGGTGAGAGAGGGAGCGTTGACCAAGAAAACCTCTTTTTACTTTTCGTAAAAACTAGCGTTGGATTCATCATTTTGTAAAGCCGAGCGATGCTGGCACTCTTCGGATACTCAGCATGGAAATTCATGTATGTCCGACACACGTACTCAGACGACCAAGGAGCTGATGGATAACAGGCACGCCCTGTATCTGGCGCGGTTGGAGCATACTCGTGCAGGGATGCGGCAGCACGATGTCCCGGTGATGTTGGTTGTCGATCCCAATCAGATTTTCTACATCACCGGCGCGAAGAACATGCAGCTTTTTTCTGCGCGAACCCCAGCGCGTTACCTGCTTGTTTTTCTGGAGGGACCTGTAATCCTCTATGAGTTTGTAGGATGTGAACATCTGGCCGAAGGCTTGCCGACAATCGATGAAATCCGGGTTGCCGAAGGTCTGGATTTCGTAAGCTCGGGTGGTGACGTTCGGATGGCGGCCCGACGATTTGCTGCCGAGATTTTCCGGACCTTGCACGCCACAGATCCTGCAATTGACCGGATAGCGGTGGATAGGTTCCCGTTTCAGGCCGTGGACGCGCTGCGTGCACAAGGGCTGCAGGTTGAGGATGCCGGCGAAGCATTATCATTGACCCGGATGATCAAGCTGCCAGTCGAATTACCCTACATTCGTCATGCCATGTGCGAAGTTGAGATCGGTGTCGAACGACTGGAAACCTGTGCCGAACCAGACAAAAGTGAAAATGAAACCTGGGCCGAGTTTCACTATGCCTTGATGGCCAAGCATGGCCAGTACATTGCGACACGCCTGTTTCAAAGCGGACCGAACACGTTTCCATATTTTCAGGAATCAGGCGGTCGTTTGCTGGAGAAAGGCGATCTTCTATGCCTCGACACTGACGCCATTGCGTTTGAAAACTACGCCGTCGACTTCTCGCGCACATTTCTGTGCGGAGACCAACGGGCGACCGCGGATCAAAAATTGCTTTATGGCCGGGCACGCGAGCAGCTGGAATGGAATGCCAGCCTGCTTGCGCCCGGTGTCGAATACCGGGAGCTTGCAGAGAAGGCCTGGAAGATTCCACCCGAACATCAGGCCAGCCGGTATTACTGTATCGGTCACGGGCTGGGTATGGCGGGGGAATTTCCGAATATCCCACATCTGGACAGTGCCGGAGGCGACTACCCTCTCGCGGGAGCGCTCGAACCGGGAATGATAATCTGTTTGGAAAGCTATGTCGGATGGGACCGTTCGAACGAAGGGGTCAAACTGGAGGATCAGTTCTTGATCCTCGAAAACGGTGTTGAACGGATGTCGAATTACCCTTTCGACGACCGTCTCAGCGGCAAGATGATTTGAATAAACCAAGCGAAACAGTTGGGAGGGCAACATGTCGAATAAGGTAGATTCAAGGATTGAAAAGTGGGCCGAAGATGCCCGGCGAGGACGTCTTGATCGTCGTGAATTCATGGCATTGGCCAGCATTTTCGGGGTCAGTGCTCCGGTTGCCGGTGGGTTGCTGGGCATCGCGACCCCGCAACCGGCCAGCGCGCAAGAAGTCAAACGCGGTGGTGTTTTGCGTGTCGGTCAGCAGGTTTTGGATATCAACGATCCGCGCAGCTATGACTGGCCGCAAAAGTCAAATGTTGCACGCCAGTTCTGTGAGCCTCTGGTGCGTTGGGAGGCGGATGGCAGTTTCTCACCTTCGCTTCTTACCAGCTGGGAAGTAAGCGATGATGCGATGACATACACACTCTCCGTCCGCCAGGACGCGGTGTGGAACAACGGGGATCCGTTTACCGCCGACGATGTTATTTTCAATATTCGCCGAATGGCCGATGGCACCGTAGAAGGAAACTCCATGGCCGCGCGATTGACCGCCCTGCGACGCGACGGAGAGGATCAGGCCGCAGATGAAGCCGTTGAAAAAGTAGACGATTTCACCGTTCGCCTGAATCTGTTCAAACCAGATATTTCGCTGATCCCATCATTTGGGGACTATCCCGCACTTTGCGTCCATCCGTCGTTCACGGGGCAGTTGCAAGATGCACCGATTGGGACAGGTGGGTTCGAGCTGGTTTCATTTACGGTCGGTGAAAAAGCGGTCGTGAAACGACGCGAAGACGGTAAATGGTGGGGTGGTGAGGTCTATCTGGACGAGATTGAATTCATTGATCTCGGAAATGAAGACACAGCCTTTGCGGCAGCGTTTGATGCTGGCGAAATCGATATGAACGACGAGACTCAGAGCAATTCCGAAGAGCTGTTCAACAGGCTTGGGCTGAACCGCGCAGTGGCGCTTACTGCGACAACGGCTGTGGCGCGCATGAACGTGAACCAAGCGCCGTTTGACGATCAAGCCGTTCGCAATGCTGTGCAATTGGCCGTCGACAATGCAGTATGTCTGGAGCTGGCCATTGCGGGTCTTGGTAGTGATGCGGACAATCATCATGTGGCCCCGGTTCACCCGGAATATGCAGATGTTCCGCGCCCGCCGCACGATCCAGCCAAAGCCAAAGAGATGCTGGATGCCGCGGGTGCAACCGCTGAGATCGAGTTGATCTCGATTGACGAAGGTGAGCTGCGAGATCTTGCCGACACTGTTGCCGCTCAGATGCGGGATGCAGGCTTTGAAGTTGCGCGCAAGACACTGCCCGGCGCGACGTTCTGGAATGATTGGAACAAGTATCCGTTTTCGACAACCTCATGGGGTGGTCGGCCCTTGGGTGTTCAGGTCTATGCGCTGGCCTACAAATCCGGTGAGGCCTGGAATGAAAGCGGGCATTCCAATCCTGAGTTCGATGCGAAACTGACCGAGGCTTTGGGAATCTTCGACCCGGATCAGCGCCGCCCATTGATGGCTGAGATGGAAAAGATGTTGCAGGACAGCGGAGTCATCGTTCAACCATACTGGCGTGAACTGGCGATGCATCACACGGATGCGGTTCGGGACTACAAGCGTCATCCGTTGCGCGAAATGCATCTCGAAAAGGTTTGGCTGAACAACTGACCTCAACGTCCCCGCCGCGCTGATTTCAACGCGGCGGGGCTTAAACCTCAATAATGTGTTGAACGATGAAGATAAAATCGCTGCGCGCGACACCTATACTGGTGCCGTTAGAGGCCCCTTATATCTGGTCTTACGGAGCCTTGGACGCATTCACAAAATGCGTTGTCGAAGTTGAAACAACCGATGGTGTGATTGGTATTGGCGAGGCTCCGTCACATATCGCGGCCCCGCTTATCAACGGTTGGGCCGAGCTGTTGGTGGGACGCGATCCGCTGGATATCGTTGCTCTGGAACGTCTTGTCCTGCCGTCCCAACCTTTCAACCATTCCGTCACCGATTTTGCGACGCGCGGTGCCTGGGGTGGCGTTGAAATCGCCTTGTGGGACTTACGAGGGAAGTTGTGGGGGCAACCGGTTGCCAATCTTCTGGGCGGTATTCAACGGCGGCAAATTCCGTTCACGGACTACTTTTCCTATCGCTTACCCAATGGCGACGTGAGCGGAGAGGGAAGCATCGCGGAAGTCGTTGAGTACTGCCTTTCCCTGCGTGAACAATTCGGTACGACTTGGTTCGAAGGTAAAGTCTCGGATCCCGACCTGCGAGCCAATATCGAGCTGTTGCAAACCTTGCGGGACGCTCTTGGTCCAGATGCGATGCTACGGATCGACAGCAATCAAGCATTCAGCCTGCCTTCAGCGCTGTACCTTGCGCCCGCATTTGCGGAAATCGGGTTGCGGAACTGGGAAGACCCCACCCCAGAATGGCGCCAAATGCGCAAATTGCGACAGCACTGCACCATACCGTTTTCCGGTCACAATCTGGATCTGGGAAAAGCCGTCGCCTATGGGGTGCCGGATGCACTGGTCTCGGACGTTGCAGGAATGGGCGGTTTTTCCGCGACGATGCGGTTCGTCTCAGCCTGTGAAGGTGCGGGAATAGATTTTTGGTGCTATTCCGGTGACAGTGGGCTGGGCACAGCCGCGTACCTGCATGCCTGCGCTGCCCATCCGCATATCCGCGAGCCCAACCAATCGCTTTTGCGCCAACAGCCTAATGACGTGATCGTTGAAGGGCCTTTCAGCCCAAAAAACAACCATTTGCCCCTGCCTGAAGGGCCGGGTCTGGGTGTCACATTGGATCGGGACAGGCTGACCTACTGTGCTAACCTGTTACGTGAAAAAGGGCTGCCAAACAAATTTCACGACCCGAATGCCCCCGGCACAATGCGGCGGCTCCCGCTCATCTGAACAAACAAACTCAGAGACGACACATGACAAAAACGATTTCCTTGGAACAGGTTGAAAGCATTGCTTTCGCCGCTTTGCAAAACGCCGGGGCCAGTGCCGCACAGGCGGCCCCGGTGGCCCGGTCGATACGCGCGGCCGAGGCCGAAGGTACACGCGGTATCGGCTTGGGGTATTTGCCCTATTACTGTAACCACTTGCGCGTCGGAAAGATCCTGGGTGAGGCCACGCCAATCGTAACGCATACGCTGCCCGGCGCCATCGCAGTAGACGCAGCGGACGGATTTGCACATTCGGCCTTTGAGGCCGCCGAAGATCGACTGGTGGAAACGACCCAGACCCAGGGCATTGCGGTTCTTGGGATATCCAACGCTTATGCGTGTGGTGTGCTTGGTTACTTCACGGACCGTCTGGCCCGTCGAGGGCTGATCAGCCTGATGACGGCAAATGCGTCTTCGACCATGGCCCCATGGGGCGGCAAATCACCTTTTTTTGGCACCAATCCCTGGGCCTTCGGAGCGCCGCGAGACGGTGATCCACTGGTTATAGACAGCTCATCATCGGCCACAGCTTTTGTAAACCTCGCCAAAGCGGCCGCCACAGGAGAACCCATTCCTTCACACTGGGCTTTAGACGCTGAGGGGAATCCGACAACCGACCCGGATGCCGCCATGGCCGGGTCGATTGCGCCGGCGGGTGGACATAAGGGTGGAGTATTGGCGCTTATGGTCGAGGTCCTGTCCGCCGGATTGACCGGTGCGCATTGGTCGTTTCAGGCCTCCTCGCTAGGCAACGATGAAGGCGGGCCGCCTCGTCTGGGCCAAACCATCATTGCGATCCGCCCCGACGGCCTCGGCGCAGCTGGTTTCTCAGAGGCACTGGACGTGATGCTTGCAGCAATGATTCAGGATGAAGGTGTCCGGATTCCGGGAGAAAGGCGACACAACAATCGCACACAGGCTACGACCGATGGTGTCCCGTTGTCTGAAGCCGAAGTAGCGACATTGATGCAATTGTCAGAGTTGGAGATCTGAGTCGCAAAGTTCAGAGTATGCTTTCCGTTCACCCTTTAACTGCCAACCAGACTAGCACACCTGGCACATCCGGGCAGCGATGCTGCGCTTTATCCTAAGTCCGGAATAAGCCCTAAGACAGACAAACCACTAACGTGGCAAACCCAAGCTGCGCGAGACCGGTGTTTCGAGTGGTTCAGTGCGCCGGGCTGACCTCGTGCAAGCGCCATTTATTTGGGACGCCTTTCAACTCGTGTTCACCACAGTCCTGAAATTGGAACGGTGCGCCAAGCATCAATTGCCGAGTGAGATCCGAGGCCAGAACCTGTCCTTCTTTGGCTTGGCCCATCACACGCGCAGCCACGACGACACCCAGCCCACTGATGTCGTCTCCGCGAATTTCGATCTCACCAGTATGAGCGCCGAAGCGCGCGTTCAGGTCGATTGAAGACAAAGCTTCTCGCACAGAACCGGCGCAGGCCAGCGCGTTGGTCGGAGAGGTGAACGTAGCCAACATCCCGTCGCCGGTGAATTTCACAAGACGACCGCCATGTCGGGAGATCTGGTTCGCACAGATGTCGTCGTGTTGGTTCATCAGAACGCGCCAACGGTCGTCTCCGATCCGAGCTTGTTGCGACGTGGATTCGACCAGATCTGAGAATAGAACGGTGACGAGTGCGCGCTTGGGCTGCTTTGACTGTGGAGCCGCGCCAGTAACGAATTCGACAATTGCATTGGCATAGCTTTCGACATCACCTTCCCAGGGCACATGTTCGTGTCCGGATAAGATTTTGTATTCCGTGGAGGGCATCATGCGAAGAAAGTCTTCGGCACACTCAGAGCCGTTAGGTTCTTCGTTTTCTCGATGAATGACCAAGGTTGGGTGGGAAATAGAGGGTAACAATTCCCGGATATCGATCCAGGCAGCCAGTTCGAACAGATTGGCGACCGTAATAGGGGTCGCGCTCATCCTCTGAAAATGTGCCCACGCTTCCTGCGCCTCAACATCGTCCTGACTTGGGCCAAATTCAGAGAACGGATGAGGTTTATTGGGTTTTCCCCAATTCTCGCGAAATTGGGACAAGGCGACTTCAAGGCTTTCAGGTGTCAGGTAGCCGCGCGTCAGACGGCCTTGAGCGTAACCGCCACAAAGGGCCAGATGTTCAACGCGTTCGGGGTGCATCGCGGCATAGACGCAGGCAAGCGAAGCACCCTCGGAGAAAGCAATAATTGTGGCTGATTCCATCTTGGCGGCGTCCATCACCGCCTCGATATCCACCACACGTTCTTCAAGGGTTGGTGTCCCCTGAATGCGGTCAGACATTCCGTTACCGCGCTTGTCGAAAGTTGCCAGTCTGCCCGCCGAGCTAAGAGTTGTCATCCACTGCATATAGCCCGGATTTTCCAGCGACGCTTCGAGATGAGAGATCATGCCGGGAACCAGCACCAGATTGCGCGGTCCAGCGCCCCAAACCTGATAGGCGATGGAGAGGCCGTCGCTTTCGGTGAAAAGGGTTTCCACGCTGGCAGTCATGCACGCCCCATTGTTTTCCGGCCATCCGCCGCCTGCGATTTCAAAATTGATCGCAAAGAGGTTGGCGCCTGTCCATATTGAAGCTCGAATGGCCTATCGGTCAACGTTCTCATTGAATGGCTGCATCTGCGACGACAGCGCATGGATCGATGTTGGAAATTCTCTGCAACTGCGCACGCACCTATTGGGGCAGGGGATACTTGCACAGGTTTTTTGTCGGTTTCGTCCCGCACAGCGCAAGTTCAGTCGGTCTGTGATTTTGCATTATTAGCGAACGGGAGATTCGACGGCCGAGTTCGCGGCATCGGTTGAAGAAAACAATGACCGGTAAAGACCTTGCCCGGTGGTGGTTTTCATTGGATTGCTCAAGTGTGCAGTTTGACTCAATAACTGGTTCCGAATTCTGATCAACTGCTCTGCAATCGGGTCGTGATTTCGGACAGTCTTGACCAGTATTGCAAAGTCACCGGCAGTGTGAGCGCTGCTTCGGCAAATTCCCACGAATAGCTGACAATTGAAAAAATAGTTCCGGGAGTCGCATCCAGGTTTTGTGTCGCGAACCATAGGTTGAACAAGATCAAACCAATTAGCAGAACGAAGATCATGCCATATACGATGGCTTCGGTGTCCGAGAGCTTTACTTCGAAGCGCCGCAGTTTCTTCAGGTGGACCAGAACCGGGCGGTCGCGGCGTTGTTCCAGAACGCTGACCTGGCGCTCCATTTGCTCGTTCAGCGATCGGTTCCATTGCCAAAACACCGAATGAAACAGTCCGTAAACGGATACCATTCCGACAAGAATACCGCAGGCCGACAGAGCCAGCGCTGGTGAGAAGTAAAACAGCACAGTTGCCGATACGACAAACTGCATAACACCTGAGATTGCCGAGGGCAGGATTTCTTCCAGAAAGTCGGCCAGTTCACGTCCCATTCCGATCCGGGCGTTGAGCGATGAGATTGGTAATCTGGAAAACCGCGCGGCCAGAGCCTTGCCCAGTTCAACGCGGATCGTTCCGTACACGCGCGTGTCGTACACGCGCCTGATCACGCTAATGAGTGTAAGGGCAATCATAAGCGCGCCTAAATGCCAAAAGGGCTGAAATGTGCCGTTCAGCAACCCATCAATGGCAAACCCGATGAAAAGCGGGATCAATACCGTGAACGCAGTTTCAGCCAGGATCAGAAACCAGGTAAGCCCGATGCGCCAGCGAAACACGCTTAGAAGCGTACCAATGTTCAGGTTACGGTCCTTCAGCATAGGGCGTCACTGATCATAGTGGATGCGAACGCGAACATGACCCGGCCAGACCGAGGCTGCTTTGAAATCAGGCTCGTCCTCAGGCGTTGGCGCTCCTGTAGACCCGACGCCTTCCAGGAACTGCGTTGCGGTCAAGTTCAGGTCTTCGTCCTTGTTTTCGTCGTGAAACAACAAGACCGCGTAGGGGCCTTCGTTTAGATTTGCAAACGCGTGGGTGACGCTGCCTTTGCGGGAAGGTATCTGGGCGTAGTCAATGGCGCCCCAAACGTCCAAACTGTCAAAGGCGCGCGCGTTGTCGAACACGAGGATGACGATGTTTCCTTTGGAGTTGCGGATGCCATCTACAGTCACGTTGAGACCGTCAGCGTGGAGGGGTGCCGCCAGCGCCAAAAGGGCGAGTGCGGGGACCAGAGGGCTGCGTTTCATGCCTTTGTCCTTTCTTCAGAGGGTTGCAGATTGGATGGCTTGAAAACCGCTAGGACATCTTCGGCAATGGCGATTAGCACCGGTACCAGCAGCAGCATAAGGGCAGTGCCGAAAAGCTCTCCGAAGGCCAAAGAGATTGCTGCGGGGATCAGATATTGCGCCTGTTCCGACGTTTCGGTCAGCAAGGGTGTCAGGCCGATCACTGTTGTTGCGGTGGTCAGAAAGATCGCCTTGAAACGTCCAATGCCTGCGCTTTTCAAGGCCATGTGCACAGAATGACCGTCTTTGCGGGCCTGATTGTAGCGGGTGATCATGACCAGACTGTCATTCACGATCACGCCGGTCAGCGCCAGCATGCCAAAGAACGAAAACAGCGACAGCGAGACGCCCATGATCAGGTGGCCGACGGCGGCTGCGACGAAGCCGAAGGGAACGATGGCCAGAATGACGAAGGGCTGCCAGTAGCTTTTCAGCGGAACGGCCATCAGCACATAGATCAGAACAGCAGACAGCAGCAGGGCGCGTTTCAAGCCGTCGCTTATGTCCGACATCTCTTCCAATTCACCAGCAGGCAGGACAGTCACGCTTGGGTATTTCGCGCGTAGTTCGGGAACCAGTTGTTCGAAAACGGCCTGTCCGACCTCTTCGGGGGCAACAAGATCACGGTCGATCGAGGCCGCCACTATGTTCATGCGTTTACCGTCACGGCGGTCGACCGTGCCGGAGGCGTAGGTGCTTTCAATTTCGGCCACCGTCTCCAGCGGCACCCAAGCTCCTGAGGCGCTGCGCAGCCGGGTTTGCATCAGATCGGCAAGGGTGTCGCGGTTTTCCCGCGCGTTCTGCACGACCACACGGATTTCCGACCCGTCGCGCCTGACCTTGGTTACTTCGGCCCCGCCGAACCCATAGCCGATCTGGCGCGCCAGTGTTTCGGTATTGAACCCAAGGTGCCGCGCATCCGGGCGTAGGCGCAGTTTCAGTTCGGGCTGTCCGCCCACAAGCCCATCCCGGACATTTGCCACACCCTTGATACCGGACAGAAAGTTCTTCATCTCGGCGCTTGCCCGGCGCAGCTGGTCTTTGTCCTTTGAGGCCAGCCGGATGCGGAACCCTCCGGCGAGTGTTTCTGATCCGGTGAACTCTAGTTCGGTCGCGCCTTCGACCGCGCCCACGCGATCACGCCATTCGCGCACCACGCTCAAGACAGGAACGTCGGGGCGTTCGGTGACCGGGATCATCTCGGCATAGATCTGCGCATCTCCTGCGTTGTTGATGATGGTGAATACAGTCTGAACGGGCGACGTACCTGTATCTTCAGCAAGTTCGGCGTTCAGATCGTTCAATTCGGTTTCGATCCGGTCCACGTTCGAACGGGTCAGCGCAAAGGGCGCGCGGGCGTCCATTTCCAGGTTCATCGTGATGATTTGGCCGGGCACCTCGGGGAAGAACACAGTTCTGACTTTGCCCTTGTACATCAGGCCAAGCCCCAGCGTTGCGGCGGCGATGAACAGGATCAATGCGGCGTAACGCTGTCGCACCGCCGCAACGAGCAGCGGGTGGTAGATGCGATCCCGAACCCAGTTCAGGCCATCCTGCGCAATATCCTGTACCCGAGCCCAGAGGTGCGTCAGCAGATACCGACGCTCTTTCCGCATCGAAACCCGCGCCAGATGGGCGGGTAGGATGAATTTGCTTTCGATCAGCGAGAAAATCAGCGTCAGGATCACGATACCTGCAAATCCGGCAAGTACTTTGCCCAGCGGGTTGTCGATCAAGAGCATTGGGAAGAAGGCCGCGATGGTAGTCAGAACCCCAAAAACTGTTGCAATCGCAACGCGGTGGACGCCGCGTTCGGTGTCTCTGATCGGATCTTTGCCATTGCGGCGTTCTTCAAAAACGCTCTCACCCACAACAACGGCGTCATCGACCAGGATGCCCAAGGCAATGATCAGTCCAAAAGTGGTGACGTCGTTCAGCGAGTAATCCACCCATTTCGACCCCGAAACGGCAATCGCTCCCATAACGGAAACCGGAATACCCATGGCGACCCAGAACGCCAGCCGGACGTTCAAAAAAACCGAGAGCATCAGGGTGACAAGGATCAAGCCCTGCACCCCGTTCGAGCGCAGCAGCGCCAGGCGCTCAGAGATGTAACCGGCACTGTCCCCCCAGACATCGATGTGGATTTGAGACGGCAGTTGTCGGCTGAAATTTTCCACCGTGCTGCGCACCACAGCGCTGATCTCAAGCAGGTTCTCTTTCTGTCCGACCAGAACTTCCATCCCCACGGTGGGCTTGCCGTTCAGCCGGAACAGGTATTCTCCGTCCTGAAACCCGTCCTCGATATTGGCGATGTCGCCCAAAGGCACATAGGACCCGTCGCCGCTTTCGATTATGGGCAGGGCTGCGTATTCCGGTGCGTACCTGGCCCGATCGTCCGCCCGCAGGAAAATCGTGCCGCCTTCAGTACGGAGACGACCTGCCTGAAACGCCAGCGAGTTAGCCTCGATGGCGCGCGTCACATCCGATACGGTCAGACCATAATGGCGCAGCATTGCCGGGTCGATTTCGATCCGCAGTTCTTTTGGGATCAGTCCCCAAATTTGCAGCCGGGACAGCTCCGGCTGTGCTAACAGTTCTTCCTTCAGGCGCTGGGCGAGGCTCTGCAATGTGGCCGGGTCGGTTTCACCATACAGATTCAGGTAGAGCGCCGGGAAATCAAACCCTGAGGCCTCGATCACCGGGCGTTGCGCGGTTTTGGGCAGATCAGTCAACCCATCGATACGGATGCGTACCCGGTCCAGGACAGCCTGAAGCTTCTCGCCGCCGGCGCGACGAACTGTGATCAGGCTGAGGTCATTCTGGGATTGCGAAGTGATGCTGCGCACGCCTTCCAGTCCCTCAAGTGCCTGCTCAACCTTCTGTGTTACCAATTCATCGACCTGTTCGGCTGTCGCGTCCGGAAATTCGATTGCGATTGTGACGCTTTCCGGCGGAATGCGTGGGAAACCTTCGATCCTGATGCTCAGCAGCGTCTGTACGCCGAGGAACAGGATCAGCGCTATCATCAGATTGGCAGCAACCGGATTACGGATGAACCATGAGGTCAGGGCGTGCATGGCTCAGCCCTCATCTGATTGCGGCGTCACGCGCTGACCCGGCAAGAACGAGGCCAGCGGGTTTCTTGCGACGCGCCACGGGCCGGTCCCTTCAGGGGCCGGGATCGTGATCGTGCCTTCGCCGCGGAACAGAATGTCAGCGCGGATCCGGCGCAGGTGATCGTCATCCCCGACCATCCAGATGTGCCCAGCGCGCGTCAGGGTGCTTTCCGGCAGCGTCACCGTGTTGGCAATTCGGCGACCGGGAATTCTAACCTCTATCAGATCGCCCGCGAGTATGCGCTCATCAGGTGAGAGGACATCCAAGAAAACGCGCACTTGCCGCGTGTTCTGATCCAGAAACCCTCCGCCACGCCGGACCTGAGCTTTGCCCACGGCATTTCCTGAGCGTTCGATCAGATCAGCAGTGATGCCGGACACCGGATGTTCCAGCAGCGCCCAATCCGCCTGGCTGATCTCTACCACAAGCTCAAACTGCCGGTTATCCGAAAGGTGTATAAGGGCATCACCGGGGCTTACTGTCTGACCAAGGCTGGCGAAACGCTGGGTGACAAATCCGGAAAACGGGGCAACAACTAGGGCTTCCGCCAGCTGGTTACGGGCAACGGCTAGTCGGGCCTGCGCCGCCGCGACGGTCTTTTCCGCGATAATCAGCTGGGGCAGTTTCACGGCCAGGTCGTTAGGGGGATCTGTCTCGTCTCTTGCAAATTGCCGCCGCGCCACGGTCACGTTGTTTTGCGCCCGCAACAGAGTCAGTTTCGCCTGCGCAAGCTCCATTTCAGCTGCCGCGACAGCACTTTGGTAAGGTGTGCTTTCAATGGAAAACAAAGGCGCACCGCGTTCCACCTGTGCCCCTGCCAAAGCCGCGCCATGCACGGCGGTGATACGTCCGGATATGGCAGATCGCAGCTGAGCATCCCAGCGTGGCCGAACTTCGGCAAAGGCCGTTACCTGCACGTGCATGGTTTCCGGAACAACTGTGACAACAGACGTAACAGGTGGGGGTGGGGGAACGTTTATAGCCTGAATGTCAATCGTGTCTTTGGTGTCGAACACCAGGATGATGATCGCAGCAAACAGGACCAGTGACAGCCCGATCCAAAGCCATCGACGGGTTGGTTTTTGAGCATCTTGCAAGGTGTTTTCAGCCATACTCTGTCTGTCTCCGCCTCCTCGAATCCATTGCGCCTTGCGCGGTGTCATGAGTTGTCATATAATATGAACGATCGTTCGTTCAATATGAAAAGTGAAAATGACAAAAGACGAAAAAAAGCGGGTTTCCAAGCGGGAAGAGTCGACAGCTAAGCGGCGGGGTCAGATTTTGGAGGCCGCAGTCATGTGCTTCCTTGAGCGGGGTTATCATCAGACCGGCGTTCGTGACATTGCGGCCCGTGCAGGGGTCAGCCTTGGAAACCTCTACAACCACTTTCGCGGCAAACACGACATACTTGTTGAAATTGCGATGCTCGAACGGAGCGATCTGGAGCAATTTCTTGGGATTCTGAGTTCGGATTCACCCGCGCCAACTGTTGTGAAGAAGTTTATCAAAGCGTATGCCAAGTACCTAGCCGCGCCCGAGAACGTTATTTTGACCTTGGAAATCTCGAGTGAAGCCATTCGTCAGCCAGATATTGCCCAGTTGTTTGTGGAAAACCGGGCCATGCTGACTAAGGCACTTGAAGCCGTTCTTCGGCAAGGAATACAGGATGGTGATTTGCGCGCTGTTCCGGATCCGTTTCAGGCGTCGCAATTGGTGATAGAGGTTCTGGAGGGTAGCGCGTATCGAAGCGTGTTGTCAGATGTGCCCATGAACAAGATCATTGGCGGCGTGGAAGATTTTGTTCTCACTGCGCTGCTGGCACATCAATAATTCAAGTGGTGTGTCTCGACACAGACTTCATGAATATCCACGAAAAGGCGAGCTGTACTGCTTCATGTGTTCAGGCAACCAAATTCTGATTTGGGCTGCGCTACGGATCGATCCAAAAGCTTTACTTCAGACGCTGTTGAAACTTTTGCGCCAGCGTTTGTCCGGGGTCCGGTTCTTTGCAGCGGATCAGGACCATCTGCCCATGCAATGAGCATGTGATCGGATCGAGGTTACGGTGATTTGATTGCACAACACGCTTCACGCCAAGGCTGAGCGGCGCTAATCTCGATCCGAGCAATATTGGAAAGGAGCTGCCCCATGTCCATCTTATCAAAACTCTTTGGTGGCGGCGAAAAGTCGGATCCGGAACCGGTCTCGTATAAAGGGTTCGAGATTTTCCCGGACCTGATTGCCGAAGGTGGAAAATTCCGTCTGTCGGCACGTATCGAAAAGACTACAGACGGAGATCGCAAGACATGTACCGTGATCCGGGCCGATGTCTTTGAAAGCCGAGATCAGGCCGAAAGCTTCAGCATCGCAAAGGCGAAGCAGGTAATTGACGAGCAAGGCGAACGTATTTTCGAGTCAGCAAACAGGTAGATTGAAGCCCTTTCTGCGATCGCCCAGTTCAGCGCATTGGAACTGCGCTTGTTATTTTAACCGCAGAAAGCACACCGAAATCCTGTCGCAAAACCAGTGAATTTATCCTGCTTTTTCGCGCGGGTTGTTCTCTGGTTGCATGTGACTCAGTTTTGAATGTTCAAAGACCAAATCAGCTAATTCTGGCCGACAGGAACCGCAGTTCGTTCCAGCCTGAAGTGCATCCCCGATGGCGTCTACACTGATCAAATGTTGATCGTGAATAGCGTTGATGATGGTCTTCAGCCCGACCCCGAAACACGAACAGACGACTGGTCCGCAATCTTCAGAAGCAACGGATGATCGGCCAGACAGAATTTGCTGGAGCGCAACCTGAGGCAAAGATGCCAAATAGTCTCGCATCAGGGTGACAGGTTGGCGGGAGATGAAGAGTGCCGCCAAAATGCGCTGCCCGTCTGACAGTGCGATCCTGTAAGAGCCGCGTTTGGGATCTTGTACAGAAGTCGCCATTGCATCCGGCAACCCAAACCAGTCGCGGGCGGTGCTTTCCCAATCTTCTATGGTCTGCTTCCCGGCCAACTCCATTCTGTAGCCGTTGGTTGTTTTAGCGGCTGCCCAATACTCTGCGTCAGGGGATGCGGCACTAACTGATACGGCGAAACCGTACCACGCGGCATGCATGCGCCGCAAAGATACGGCTGTTGATTTGCTTTCTGGCTGTCCTGAAATCGGATCAGTCACACTGGGTACGAGCGCACCCACACAAGCTGACGGAGCCGTTTCACCTGACCAGTGAATTGGCGCAAACACTTGGCCGGGCGCAACAGCCTCTGTACTGCGAAGCCTGAAGATTCCGCTTCCAACTGAACTGTCGAGTTCGACCAAATCCGCAGCATGAAGACCCAACCGATCAACATCCTTCGGGTTGACCTCTACATATGGCTCGGAAAGATGAGCTGACAGCCGGGGCGACAAACCGGACCGGGTCATAGTATGCCACTGATCCCGATTCCGACCTGTGTTCAATTGAAACGGATATTGTTGGGACGTGTCGGCTTGTGGCGGTCGATGGGAAACGGGCACAAAATGCGCCTTGCCATCAGGATGAAAAAACTGCCCATCGCCGAAAAAACGCCCATCTGAATTGCCGGATGTCGTTGGCCACCGGGTTGGGCTTAGCGCGTCATAGCCTGCGTCATCAACGTCCGATAACTCTGTAATGTCTAGGTCCTTGCCAAATGATACGGCAAGCGCAGTCATCTTCGCGTATTCCCGAAAAATCTGCGCCGGTGTCTGATAACTGAATGCCTCGGTCCACCCCATGCGGCGACCCACCTCGGCCAATATTTCCCAATCCGCGCGCGCGTGTCCCGGAGGTGACAGAACGGCCCTTTGTCTGCTGATCGTGCGGTCTGAATTGGTCACAGTACCACTTTTTTCACCCCAACCTGCTGCTGGCAGCAAGACGTCCGCGATACGCGCGGTGTCTGTTTTGGCAGTCACATCGCTAACAACTGTAAATGGACAATTTTCGATAGCCGCCTTCACTCGATCTGCATCCGGCATTGTGGCGGCCGGATTGGTGTGGATGATCCAAAGTGCTTTGATCTGGCCGCGTTCGACGGCCCGAAACAGGTCGACTGCCTTGAGTCCCTGTCTCTCTGGCAGGTTGGGTGCCTTCCAGAAGTCCCGGACGGCGGTTCTGTGGGCTTCATTTTCTATATCCAAATGGCAAGCCAGCATATTGGCCAAACCGCCGACCTCTCGACCACCCATCGCGTTTGGTTGGCCGGTGACCGAAAACGGCCCCATCCCCGCGCGCCCGATCCGCCCCGTGGCCAGATGGCAGTTTAGTATCGCGTTGACCTTGTCTGTTCCGCTGGAGGATTGGTTTACACCCTGACTGAAGATCGTAACGACCCGCTCGGTCCCAATCCACAGATCGCAAAATGCCTCAATCTCATCGGCGCTCAGGCTGGTTTCATCAGGATCATCAAGCTGTGCCAGTTCGAGAGCTTCGGAGAACCCAATGCTGCGATCCAGAAAATCCGCTGCAACATGTCCGGTTTGGTGAATTCTGCTCAGCAACCGGTTGAACAGCGCCACGTCGCTGCCGGGCTGCAACGCCAGATGCAGGTCCGCCTGATCGCAACTCGCTGTGCGGCGAGGATCAACAACCACGATCTTCGTGCCGCGTGCCTGACGCGCAGCTATGACGCGCTGATAGAGAACGGGGTGGCACCAGGCGAGGTTCGAGCCCACCAGGACAACCAGATCAGCCTGATCCAAATCCTCATAAGTTCCGGGCACAGTATCCGTACCGAAGGCACGTTTGTGCCCGGCCACGGTTGAAGCCATACAAAGCCTGGAGTTGGTGTCGATGTTCGCCGACCCAATGAAGCCTTTCATCAGTTTGTTGGCGACATAGTAATCTTCGGTCAGCAACTGTCCTGAAACATAAAACGCTACGCTGTCCGGCCCATACGTCTTGATAGCGGCAGAGAACTGATCTGCGACCAATTGCAGGGCTTCGCCCCAGGTGGTGTCCTGGCCAAAGGTGCGAGGTGCCAGCAACCGGTGTTCAAGCCCCACTGTTTCGCCCAAAGCCAGCCCTTTCGAGCACAAGCGACCATGGTTCGCCGGATGATCCGGGTCGCCCCGTACTGTCAGACCTCCAACCCCGTCAGGCCGCAGAAGCACACCACAGCCGACGCCACAATATGCGCAGGTCGAGCGAACCTCGGGCAGACCGCTTCCGTCCATCAGGCCGCGCTCCGCCGGGTGACAGCGCTGTCGTCAAGCAGAATGCGACCGCCTTCAAGGCGCACTGGATAGGTGGTGATCCGGCCGTCATCCGCGCCCTGCGCCTCACCCGTGTTCAGGTCAAAAACCCAATTGTGCAGCGGACAGGTAACCGACTGGCCATGCACGATGCCTTCTGAGAGCGGCCCGCCCTTGTGCGGGCAACTGTTGGTCGCGGCGTAGACTTCCGCCTCGGCAGTGCGGAAGACGGCGATGCAACCAATATGAGTTTTCACCAACCGCGCTCCGCGCATGGGGATGTCTTCGATATGCCCTATGTCGATCCAGCTCATTCCGCGGCCTCCAGTGTGAAATCTGCGATTGGGGCATAGGTCTGCGCCTTGTCCCGTACATGTTCAGCCCATGGATCTTTGCGGTAGATGCTTTGCGACAGTTCAAACCGGGCGACCAAAGCGGCGCGGTTCTCAAGGTCGTCCACGACCTGCGCCTTAACCCAGTCCATGCCGACCTTACCTAGCCATTTATACAGGCGATCCAGATACTTGCCGCCTTCGCGATAAGCTTGGGTGACGGCCATCACGACCTCGATGGCTTCGTTTTCGGTGGGAACCTGACAGAGCAACTCGGTCTCTTTGACATCCATACCTGCGGCACCGCCGATGCTGATCTGGTATCCAGAGTCCACGCAGACCACGCCAATGTCCTTGCAGGTCGCCTCGGCGCAGTTGCGAGGGCAGCCCGACACGGCCAGCTTCAGCTTATGAGGCGTCCAAGACCCCCACAGGATTTTCTCAAGCTTGATGCCCAAACCAGTACTGTCCTGCGTGCCGAACCGGCAGTGATCGGTTCCGACACAGGTTTTGACCGTGCGCAAACCCTTGGAATAGGCATGGCCAGAGACCAGCCCGGCCTTGTTCAGATCAGACCAGATTGCAGGCAAGTCTTCACCCTTCACGCCCAGCAGATCGATGCGCTGACCGCCGGTGACCTTGACGGTTGGCACGTTGTATTTGTCCGCCGCATCCGCGATGGCGCGCAGTTCTTCGGGGGTGGTGATCCCGCCCCACATGCGTGGCACGACGCTAAAGGTACCGTCCTTCTGGATATTGGCGTGTTTGCGTTCGTTCACAAACCGGCTTTGCGGGTCGTCCTGATACTCCAGCGGCCAATCGGCCAGCAGGTAAAAGTTGATCGCCGGGCGACAGACATGGCAGCCGTTGGGTGTTTTCCAACCGAGTTCCTGCCAGACTGCAGCTTGACTTTTCAGTTGCTGCCCCTTGATCAGGCGGCGTACATCCTCATGCGTCAGGTCGGTGCAACCGCAGACCGGTTGCGCGACTGGCATCTGGAAGTCGTCGCCCAGAGTGACTTGCAGAACTTGCTCGACCAGCCCCGTGCATGTCCCGCAGGATGCGCTGGCCTTGGTGCTTGCACGCACAGCGCCCAGATCACCGGCCCCTGCATTGATCGCCTCAACAATCTCACCTTTGCATACGCCGTTGCAGCCGCAAATCTCCGCCTCAGGCGGCAATGCTGCAACGGCTGAGAGAGGGTCCGCGGTGTCGCCCCCCTGATAGGCCGGGCCGAAGATCAGCGTCTCGCGCATGTCTTCGATGCTAGTGCCGTCCTTGATCAGACCGAAGAACCAGCTGCCATCGGCCGTATCGCCATACATGACGGCACCGACCAGACGATTCCCTTCGATCACAAGGCGCTTGTAAACCCCGCGCGAGGGGTCTCGGAAGACAATGTCCTCTCGTCCCGGTCCATCCGCGAAATCCCCCGCGCTGAACAGGTCACAACCGGTGACTTTCAACTTGGTCGAGAGGGTCTTTTGAACAAAAGCGGCCTCTTCCTCCAGCAACGATTGTGCTGCGACCTTCGCTTGGTCATACAGTGGGGCGACGAGGCCAAAGACTTCTCCGTGATGTTCGACACACTCGCCTACAGCATAAACATCCGGGTCTGAGGTTAGCATTTGGTCATCCACATGGATACCGCGCCCGGTGGCCAGACCAGCCTCTTGCGCCAGCGCCGTATTGGGGCGGATACCTACGGCCATCACCAGCAGGTCACAGGGCAATTCAGTGCCGTCATCCAGCAACAGCGCGTGCACCTTACCATCTTGTCCAAGGATTTCCCTGGAGTTCGCCTGCAGGCAAATCTTGATGCCTTTGTCTTCCAGTGACTTCTTCAGCAAATACCCGGCTGCGTCGTCCAGCTGACGCTCCATCAGGTGACCCATGATGTGGACCACGGTGACGTCCACTCCATGCGCGGCCATGCCCGCTGCTGCCTCTAGGCCCAACAAACCACCGCCGATGACGACAACCTTGTTGTCCGGGCCCATGCCCATCATCTGCTGGGTGTCTTCCAGATCGCGATAGGCAATTACGCCTTCCAGATCATGCCCCGGCAGAGGGATGATGAACGGGTTCGACCCGGTGGCGATCACCAGCTTGTCATAGGGAACGTGGCTGTTCGCACCCTCGACCACCTTCATCTCGCGGTCGATCTTTTCCACCTTTTCGCCAAAGCGGCAGGCCACGCCCCGCTCGGCGTACCAGGCGTCGTCATGTGTGACGATCTCTTCGTACGTCTTTTCACCCGACAGAACCGGGCTGAGCATGATGCGGTTGTAGTTCCCGCGCGGCTCGGCGTTGAACAGGGTGATGTCATACGCATCGGGCGCGTTGTCGGTCAGGTGTTCCAGCACCCGGCCCGAAGCCATGCCTGCGCCAATGACTACAAGTCTTTGCTTCATGTTTTCACTCCGCTGCAATTGCCTTGGGGGCGGGCGTCTTTGGCTTAGCGCCGTGTTCGTATTCTTCGAGGAAATCGAGGACCTCCTGCCGGTAGGCGTAGTAATCAGGGTGTTCCAGCAGCGCCTTGCGCGTGCGCGGACGCGGCAGGTCGACCTTGGTGATCTTGCCAATCGTCGCTTGCGGACCATTGGTCATCATCACCACCCGGTCGGCCAGCAAGATCGCCTCATCCACGTCATGGGTCACGCATATTGCCGTCACCTTGGTACGGGACCAGACCTCCATCAGCACTTCCTGCAATTCCCAGCGTGTCAGGCTGTCGAGCATCCCGAAGGGTTCATCCAGCAACAAAAGTTTGGGGGACAGAGCAAAGGCGCGGGCGATGCCGACGCGCTGTTTCATGCCGTTAGATAGGTCTGAGGCGGATTTGTCCATCGCGTCAGCCAGACCAACGCGTTCCAGATAGTATTCGACCACGTCTTGCCGCTCAGCAATGCTGGCCTTGGGATAGACCTTGTCGACTCCAATCGCGACGTTTTCCTTGGCGCTGAGCCATGGGAACAGATTAGGCGACTGGAACACGACGGCACGTTCAGGATCAGCGCCTTCAACGTGGCGGCCATCCAGCTTGATCGCGCCTTTCGAGATGTCGTTCAGCCCGGCGGCCATGGTCAGAACCGTAGACTTGCCACAACCCGAATGGCCGATCAGCGATATGAACTCGCCCTTGTCGATTTTCAGGTCAAAGTCCTCGACAACGGTCAGCGGACCTTTGGGTGTCGGATAGACCTTGTGCAGTTGCGAGAAGTCCAGGAAGCGGTCCTGGATCATCCCCTTTTGCGCCTCAGCCACCGCAGCCGGCACACCGTGAATTGGAGTCACATCGGGCAAGATGCGAGAGCCTTCGACCTTGGCCTCGATTCCCACATCCATAAGGTATTTGGTGACGTCAGCACGCAGGCGCTTGAAGGTTTCGTCGTTGTTCATGGCTCCGCGTTCGCGCGGGCGCGGGATCGACACGCGAAACTCTTGGCCCAGCGTGCCATCAGGGTTCAGGGCAATGATCCGGTCGGCCAGAATGATCGCCTCGTCCACATCATTGGTGATCAGCACGCAGGTCTTCTTGTCGGCTTCCCAGATGTGCTCGATCTCATCCGCCAGATTGGCGCGGGTGAGCGCGTCGAGCGCTGACAGCGGCTCATCCAGAAGCAGAACTTCGGGGTTCATCGACAAGGCGCGCGCCACGTTGACCCGCTGGCGCATCCCGCCGGACAGTTCCGCCGGGCGGCGCGTGGCCGCGTGGCTGAGGCCCACCATCTTGACATAATGCGCGACCTTCTCGGACTTCTCGGTCTTGCTGAGGCCGGGAAAGACTGTATCGACCGCCAGCCCCACGTTGCCGCTGACCGTTAGCCACGGCATCAGCGAATAATTCTGGAAGATCACGCCCCGTTCCGGGCCGGGGCCCTTAATTGGGGCACCCTTGAACGTGACCTCTCCGCTTGTCGGGCTATCAAGTCCGGCCATCAGGTTGATCAGGGTCGTCTTGCCGGTGCCCGAGAAGCCGAGGATCACCAGAAACTCGCCCTCTTGCACGTCCAGATCGATTCCTTTCAGCACATCGGTGCGCGCGGTGCCCTCGCCAAAGGATTTCGAGGCGTTCTTGAAGCTCAGAATGCTCATCGTGCTCACCGGTTGTTCGTGAAGGTGAAGAGGGATTGCAGTGCGTACATCACTCGATCCAGCAGGAAACCGATGATGCCGATGGTGAAGACCGCAACCATGATCTTGGCGAGCGAGCTGGACGAACCGTTCTGGAACTCATCCCAGACGAATTTGCCCAGACCGGGGTTCTGCGCCAGCATCTCAGCCGCGATCAAGACCATCCAGCCGACACCAAGCGACAGGCGCAAACCGGTGAAGATCAGCGGCAGCGCTGATGGCAGCACCAGCTTGGTGATCTTGGTATAAGTGTTCATTTTCAGAACTTTGGAGACGTTCACCAGATCCTTGTCGATGGACGCCACACCCAGTGCGGTGTTGATCAAAGTTGGCCACAGCGAACACAGCGTCACGGTGATGGCCGAGATCAGAAAGGATTTGGCGAACCAGCCGTCATTGGTGACGTAAACCGCCGAGACGATCATGGTCACGATCGGCAACCATGCCAGCGGCGAGACCGGTTTGAAGATCTGGATCAGAGGGTTCAACGCGGCATTTGCAGTCGGTGACAATCCAGCAGCAATCCCAAGCGGAACGGCCACAACGGTCGCAATCAGGAACCCGAAGAACACGGTTTTGATCGAGGTCCATATTTGCTGGTAGTAGGACGGCGCACCGGTATAGGCGACTTGCTTGACCTCATCCGCGCGGCCCGCATCGATCAGCTTCTGGTTCCGTTTCTCGACCATCGCCTCGAACTTGGCGCGTTTGGCAGCCTTCGCCTGCGCGTCCTCGTTGAGGTTGATCATTTCTTCCCAGACCTGAGCCGGTCCGGGGACTGCACCCAGAGAGGTTTGCACTTTTGGTGCCAGTGTCGCCCACAACAGCAGAAACGCGCAGATCGACAGCAGGGGGACGACCAGCAAGCGCCAGATCTCGGTCATCTGGGCGCGGGGGTTGTCTCCGGCGGCAGCCTTCAGAACAGGGGTGGCCCAGCTGAGGCCAAGCACCTGAAACCACTTGTCTGCGGCGTTGATGCGGGTGAACAGGCGGGCGCGGCGCGCCTCTCGGGCTGCGTCAGCGTTGAATTCGGGATCGACCGTTGTCATCTGGGGTGTCCTTGCGATGGCGGGGCACTGATTGGGCCACGCCCAGCAGATGCCGGGCGTGGATTTTCGGGATTAACCTTGCACGTCCGAGCCGACGATCTTCTGATCGCCCTTCAGACCAATAGACAGGCTTTCGAGATAGGCGTTGGGGGTACGGCCGTCATAGGCGATGCCGTCGATGATATCCTCGGCTGGGGTCGGTGCTTTGTAACCATCGCTCTCCCAGGGGAAGTCGGCCTCATTCGCCAAGCCTTCGTCAACCAGCAGGCGCGCGGCTTCCAGATAGATCTCGGGCTTGTAGACGGACTTTGCGACTTCATCATACCAGCCGTCTGGTTTCGCTTCGGGGATCTGACCCCAACGGCGCATCTGAGTCAGATACCAAACAGCGTCCGAATAAAACGGGTAGGTCGCGTTGTAGCGGAAGAACACGTTGAAATCGGGAACTTCGCGCTTGTCGCCTTTCTCGTATTCAAATGTGCCGGTCATCGAGTTGGCGATCACGTCGTAATCCGCGCCCACATATTCCGGGCGGCTCAGGATTTCGACAGCTTCCGGGCGGTTGGCGTTGTCGTTCTCATCCAGCCACATCGCGGCGCGGATCAAAGCCTTGGTCACGGCCAGCGTGGTGTTGGGATATTCTTCGGCGAACTCGGCAGTGATGCCAAAGACCTTTTCTGGGTTGTTCTTCCACAGTTCATAGTCGGTGATCACCGGTACGCCGATACCCTTGAACACAGCCTGCTGGTTCCACGGCTCACCCACGCAGTAGCCGTAGATCGTGCCGGCCTCCAACGTGGCGGGCATCTGCGGCGGAGGCGTCACCGACAGGAATACATCCGCGCCGATCTGACCGGTCACGTTTTCGGGGCTGTAGAAACCCGGATGCAGCCCGCCCGCGGCCAGCCAATAGCGCAGTTCGTAGTTATGAGTCGAAACAGGGAAAACCATGCCCATGTTGAAGGGCTTGCCTTCGGACTTGTATTTCTCGACCACCGGAGCCAGAGCCTCGGCGCTGATCGGGTGCTGCGGGCGACCATCCTCCATTTTTGGGATGTTCGGCTTCATCTCTTCCCAAACCTCGTTGGATACGGTGATGCCGTTTCCGTTCAGATCCATCGAAAACGGAGTGATAATATGGGCTTCGGTCCCGTACCCAATGGTCGCAGCCAAAGGCTGTCCGGCCAGCATATGTGCACCGTCCAACTGCCCGTCGATCACACCGTCCAACAGGACTTTCCAGTTGGCTTGCGCTTCCAGCGTCACAAACAGCCCTTCGTCCAGAAAGTATCCATTCTCATAGGCGACAGCCAGCGGCGCCATGTCGGTCAGTTTGATAAAGCCAAAGGTCAGTTCGTCTTTTTCCAGTTCCAACTCGGCCAGTGCCGGAGACACAAGCGCCGTCGTTGCGGCGAGGCCTAAAAGAAGCTTTTTCATCTCGATCCCTTTCGGTTCAGCCCAACCCTATGGGCAAACAAAAAAGCCGCCGACACAGTCCGCCGGGAGGAGGTGGCGGATGGTCGAGCGGCTTTGCTCTTGTAAGGTGCCCTGGATTGTGGGCGAATTCCGTCGGTAGGCGTCGTTGCCTTCCGATGTCCCGATTAAGTCAGTCGCGCAGCGGGACGTCATCAATTTTCGACGTTTTCACCTCGAAAATTCTGCATTGCAGCAAAAAGAAATGCTGCGCTGCAAAAATTTTGTGCAAACTTACCCGGCAGGCTCGAAAATGCGCCGGTCGAAAAAAACATTCCGAGACAGAATCAGGCTGCCATTGGCCGAGGCGACCACCGTCGACTCGGGCAGAGCTCCTTCAAGTTTCTCGGACGCGCCGGGGGTTTCGACGCCAAGACCCTGCAACTCGCGGCGATAGAGATCACTGCGAAAGACCTTGGCGGCTTGTCGTTCCGCAGTTCCGGCGTCCAGCCCGTTTCTTTGCGCCAATTGATGCGCGACCCATTTTGCCTGACTGCGCCAAGGAAAGGTGGCAGCACCGTCAAAGAACTCGACAAACCCATCGACATGGCGTTGTTCGCCGCGCGCCGAGATCGTGAATTCGCCCATTAGCGCACGGTCGATCAGTTCGGGCGAGACGTTGAGATAGGATTTGCGCGACAACATCTCGGAGGCAGTTGTTCGGCTGTCTGCGTTCGACAGCCAGCGTCCCGCGCGCCAAACGGCCCGCATGAGGCTGCCAAGCAGGTGTGGTTCGGTTTCAGCCCAGTCGTTTCTAACCGCCAACACCTTTTCAGGTGCGCAGGTCCAGATTGCCCTGCCGGGCAGCAGCAATGCGCCGACATTGTCATCTACAGCGAATGAACCCCAGGGTTCGCCCACGCAGAAGGCGTCGATCTCGCCTCCCGCAAGTGCCTGAGCCATGAGTGGTGGCGGAACGGTGCGGATTTCGACCTGTTTCGCAGCAAGCTCGGTTCCGGCAACCCAATAGCGCAGCAATTCAACATGCATTGAAAACGGAAAGGGCACGCCAAACACCAAAACGTCACCGGCAGCCTGTGCCAGTGCAGCCCCAGCCGCAGCAGCATCGGTAAAATCAAATCCATAGCCCTGGTCGGCCAGTCGCCTCGCCAATTGGGTTCCAACACCTATGACGTTGCCGTTCAGAGAAAGGACAGATACTGCGGATAGCGGTGTCGCGATGCCACCAAGACCCAAGGCCATCGCAACGGGGACAGGCGACAGCAGATGTGCCGCGTCCACATGTCCAAAAGCCAGCATGTCGCGCAGAGAGGACCATGACGGGGCCGGGCGCAGGTCCAGCGAAATACCTTCGGCATGGTCAAATCCCATCTCGCGCGCAACGATCAGCGGGGCCGCATCAACCAGGGGCATATAGGCGACGGGAAGGGTCACGGTTCTCATGACAACAACCCCGACGCAGTCACTAAAGCCTCGGCCACTTCTGCAACTCGGCGGTTCTGGTTCATCGCGGTTTTGCGTAGCAGGGCGTATGCCTCATCCTCGGAAACGCCTTTGGCTTTCATCAACAAACCTTTGGCACGGTCGATTACTTTGCGTTCTTCCAATGCGCGGCGGGTCTCGGCCAGTTCCGTACGCATCTGACGCAGCACCTGAAACCGGGCGATTGCGGTATCGATCACAGGTTTGATGCGCTCGGCTTGCAAACCGTCGACCACATAGGCCGACACACCAGCTTCAACGGCAGCTTTCGCCAACCCGCCCGCCGCGCCTGAGACAAACATGGCCACCGGCCGCTCCATCGGACCCGAGGCAACGGTGAGCTCCTCCAGCATGTCGCGCGAGGGATTATCGATGTCGATCAGAACGATGTCTGGGCTATGCGTTGCTATTTTACGTGCCAGCCCGGAAAAGTCGCCAATGACAGAGACGTCTACGTCTCCGAATTCTTTCAAGGCATCTACAATTTGGAATGCACGTTCTTGGTTCTGCTCAACCACAACGACAGTCAGGTGTTGTTTCATGAGGACCTAATTGGGCCCAAGTTTCATCGATCTCAATTTTAGCGTCATCGACCTTTGCATCAGGCAGCATGGTCGCTCAATTTATCAGCTCTTTATTGGATGAAGAGGAACGTTTGCACAGTTTTTCTGCGTGTCTGAAAGAAACTTTCAATCGGATCTTCCGCTATCAAAGCGATGAACGTCATTACTTCAGGTTTCGGCTGAATAACCCACTGAAGCTGGTCTTGCGACTGTCAGTGTTTTGTTACGTTCTCCGCAGAACAACAACCAGATGCCAAATCTCGCATGCATATTTGCGCGTCTCAGCTTCATACAGACGTGCGAGACGGTTGTAGAACTCGGTCATAAGCTGATCGAGCGTTTCAGTTTTGTCGCAGTTGGGACCGAACAATTGCGTTCTCAAAGTGGAGTCACCGAAGGCCCTAATGTAACCGACGTACTTCTTGGCATAGGTAATTGGGTCGCCAATATATTCCTTGAAAATATCGTCGGCTTTGACCGGGGCGGGATCCACACTGATCCGGCAGATTTCGAACGCATCCCTCAGGTCGGCGTGCGTCTCTAGCGCATGGCGCGCTTCTGCCGCTGTCATGAACCACAATGAGAACAAAAATGAATCGAGGCTTTTCGCACTAATCAGACCGTCGTCTGTCATTGTCTTTGCAACATCCTGAATCGCGCGATATATGCCACGGCCCGATGCGGCGACCCCGCTTTTTTCGGATGGATCGGGGACTGAACCAAGTGTTCCGACCACAAGGTATCCCCCCGTGCGCAATTCTTGCGCCCGCTGAAGCAGGAAACGCGTCCAGTCTTTTTGCGCGATCCGGTTGACGGTTTCCCGGGCATCGCCTTGCAAATCAGCAAACCAGATGGTTCCAGGCGAATGCAGGTGAAGGCCCTGGCTCAGCCAATGGCTTGCGAAAATACATGTGCCAATAGAAACCGACGCCGGGGATGCCGCGGGGTCATAAAAGGATCCGATTGCGGCTTCAGTGCGGATGTTCTTGGAGATCTGTGCATAACCTTCCGGGCTATCGACCAATTCAAATAAGGTGTTCCAATCATTGCCAACCTGATCGGAATGGCAAACGACGATTGGCAAGTTGCTGAACTTCTCTACACTCGCTTCTATGGCAGGCTTGACCATTTCTATGGAATTGACACCCGGCCCGCACCCATAATCCACGATTTTGAACTCGTTCCCGGGCTCGTCCATTTCGGAAACCAAATTTCGCACAAGTGGGTTCAACAGACGAACCAATTGCAGTTGCGCGGAAGAGTTTTCGTTGTAGTCGACCATGCCCTCGGTCGATTTTCCCGATTGAATTTGCTGATCAGGCATGTGCTGGCCCTCAATACGTCAACGGCTGCTAAATGTAGAAACAATACGGATCCGGAAGCGGCTTGTCAGGTCAAACTGTTACTGTCCTTCCTGATTCAACGTCTTCAGGCCTTGCACCACTTGGTGGCTGCGTCGTTGACACTGTGCAATGCCCGATGCTGTTATCACGGCGGAAAACATCTTCTGAGGAACATACAGAATGAATGATGCAGCGGACGGCTCTACCATTATCGATGGACGGATTCTCATCTGCGACGACGATGTAGAGTTTGCCGAGAACGTGTGTGTTTTCCTGCGACACAAAGGCTACCAGATTGAACACGTGCCAAATGTACCCGCGGCTCGGGAAAAGATAGACACCGAGAATTATGATCTTTTTCTGTTGGATCTTGTCATGCCCGGCACAAGCGGGAAAGTGCTCTGTCGCGAGATTGCCTCGCGTCTTGATGCCGGGATCATCATGATCAGTTCGGTTGACGACGATGCCGAACGCATTTCATTGCTGGAACTGGGCGCGGACGACTACATTATCAAACCTTTCAATGATCTTGAACTTTTGGCGCGTATTCGGGCGCTTATGAGACGTCGGCAAACGGGTCAAAAAAGCCAAAAACGTCTGAACCGGTTTGGTCCTTGGGAATTGGTGGAGAATGAACGCCACCTCAAACACGATGATGGGCGCGTGATCACCCTGACTTCGAGTGAAGCGCGCGTTATACGCTTTTTCGTCGAGAACTCGGATGTGCTTTGCACGCGGGAAGATCTTTTGGCGGTCGCGCGCACGCGGCAGCATGGTGGGGCAGGGGACCGCAGCGTCGACGCCTTGATCAAGCGGTTGCGGTCCAAGATTGAAAGCGACCCTGCCAACCCCGAACATATCCGCACCGTCTGGGGTCAGGGCTATATTTTCCGGCCGGGCTAATTTTGCTTATCAATCGGCAGGAACACGCTCGCCCTCAGACCTCCGCCTTGCCGGTTTTCCAACGATACAGTGCCACCCTGATCGACGACAATGGTTCGTACAATGGCCAAGCCAAGGCCGGTACCGGGTTCCGTAGCGCCCAGTCTTTGGAACGGTTCAAATGCAGTCTCTAACTGCTCGACCGGGATGCCCGGCCCTTCATCGTCGATATGAATTGCGGCCATGTCATCTACTCTGGTCAGAGTAACATTTGTACGACCGCCAAATTTAACGGCGTTCTCCAAGAGATTCCTCAGAACTCGGGTCAGCGCATTGTGACGCCCGTTCACTATGGCAGATTGCTCGATGCTGTAGGTCACGTCGCGACCGGCATCAACCTGCTCTTCCACCAGAGCTTCGATCAATGAGCGCAGATCCAATCGCGCAAGATCTCCATCGTGATGCGTTTGGCGATTGAGGTCGGTGACAGAGTTCACGATTTCGCTGAGGGTCTCCAACCGCTTGAAAAGCTGCTCTTTTGGGGCCGTTGGCTCCAGTTTTTCGATGGCGTCGTGCATCCGGGCAATCGGCCCTTTCAGGTCATGCCCAAGGCTGCGGAGCAAGGTGGTCTTGTATTCAAGCGCCAGAACAATCCGGGCCTCCATACGGTTGAACGCGATGATCGTATGGCGGATGTCTATGGCACCTGTCTCGATCAGCGGGCCGACCTCTTCACCCCGGCCAATCAACTCGGCATTGACGGCCATGGCGCTCAGCGGGCGCATGACTTTCTGGATGAGAAACGCAAGAATACAGAGCAGGGTAAGTGCGACGAGACTGTCGATGGACCCAACAACGACCAAGGGTGCGATGCTCTTGTTTTGCATCAGCAAATAGCAGTTCAGCCAATCCTCGTCATCTTCAAGCCGGACCGAGAAAACGCTTACCAGAAACGCGTCAATGCTTTTTGCGTCGAGGGGTTCGCCCGCGTGGCTCTTGAACAGTTGCAACAGCGCGCTTTGGTCTTTTCTGGCGTCAATGACCGTCTCCGCCACGGACAGTTCCGCGACAGCGATCCCTCGGTGTTCCAGCCGCGCCGCCAGCCAGTCTGCCATGTTCGGGCGTTGGCGGCCATTTGCCAGAGCGGATGCTGCATCCTGCGTACCTACTCTGACGCTCCATTCCGCGGGAAAGAAACCAAGCGCTGCTTCGGCGCGGTCGTCAGGCGGCACGCGGGCCAGGGTTGAAACGACCTGAGCAAGAAAGGCATCGCCCCGATTTCGGATCTCTTCAGCACGTGAATTGCGGATCTGGACAACGTCAGTGACAACCGAGAACACGCCGACAATCGCCCAGCTGATGAGCACGATGCTCATAACCTGTGTTCGAAGTGTCAGATCATTCCAGCGCATCGCGTGTTGGCTCCTTGTGCCATCCCCTTAGGTTGGACGCTAGTTCAATTTCTGCCGCTTTCCCAAGCGGAAATTGCATCTGTGGTGCAGCCGTTGATGCGAAGGGTTTTGGCACTGGTCCAGAACATCGCTGAGCGTGCGGTTCATCCATTCTGTTCCGGTAAGGGCAGAAAAGCCAATTGAATCAAAGTGTGACAAAACCTTGGGCCTGTCGTGTGCGGCCTCCAAGTATCACTCACAGACAAATTTTTTGGAGACCCGTTATGAAATCGCATTCGTCCGTTCACCCGCAACTCGCCGGCGCGCGTCGCGCACTTCGCGGCAACCTGATCGCCACTGGTGTGTTCAGCGGTGCCGTGAACCTGCTGATGCTGACCGGTCCGATTTTCATGCTGCAGATCTATGACCGCGTCATGTCAAGCCAGAGCGTGAATACCCTTGTGGCCCTCAGTACGCTTGTCGCCGGTCTGTACCTTTTCATGGCCTTGATTGACGGTGCGCGCACCCGCGTTCTTGTCGCCATGGGTCATCGTTTCGAACAAAGGCTCTCAAAAACGGCGTTCGACTGTTCGCTGGCAGAACCTTCGCTTCGTCGCACATCCGGCAACCCGGCTGCGGCCATTCAGGATGTCGAAAAAATCCGTGGCTTCCTGTCCGGTCAAGGTGCCGGGGCGCTGTTTGATTTGCCTTGGATCCCGGTCTATCTGGGTCTGGTTTTTGCCATGCACATCTGGCTTGGTCTGGTTGGTGTCATTGGGGCAATCGCCTTGCTGGTGATCGCTGTTGTGACTGACATCAAGGTGCGCGCAGCCGCCTGTGTTCAGGCGCAACATGCTGGCAAACGCAGCCGTTTGGCAGAAGCAAGCCGTCGCAATTCCGAGATGGTGCGCGCCATGGGTATGCAGGCCAATCTTGGCAAATCGTGGCAGGACATCAATGACCTTCACCTGGGCGCAAGCGCAAAGGCGGCCAATACGGTTGGTGTTTCAGGCAGCTTTACCAAGGTCTTCCGTCTGGCCCTTCAGTCCGGTGTGCTTGCGGTTGCGGCCTATCTGGCCATCCACGGGCAAATCTCGGCAGGTTCGATTGTTGCGGCCTCTGTCATCATGTCTCGTGGCCTGCAGCCGATTGAAACGCTTGTCGGCAGCTGGCGCAGTCTGGTGGCCGCGCGTCAAGCCTGGGCACAGTTGAAGGACACTTTGTCCAGCGAAGAAGACGAGGCCAGAATTTCTCTGCCCAAGGCCGAGAAGTCTCTGACCGTGACCGGCCTGATCGCCGCGCCGCCTATGGTGACATCGGCTGTTCTCAAAGGCGTCGGTTTCGATATGAAGGCCGGAGAAGCACTTGCTGTGATCGGTTCGACCGGCAGTGGCAAGTCGACATTGGCCCGCACGCTGGTTGGTGCATGGTCGGCTGCGAAGGGCAGTATCAGCCTAGATGGTGTGCCGATTGATCAGTACCTGCCCGAAGAGCTCGGCCCGCAGATCGGCTTTCTGCCGCAAGATATTGAGCTGTTTGACGGAACAATCGCCCAGAACATCGCGCGCTTCGATCCTGAGGCGCAAGATGAGATGGTTATCGCCGCTGCCAAAGCCGCCGGAGTGCACGAGCTGATTGCAAGCTTCAAAGACGGCTATGCAACAGCGGTAGGGGAGCGTGGTGCCGCCCTGTCTGGTGGTCAGCGTCAGCGTATTGCACTGGCCCGCGCACTTTATGGCAATCCGTTTCTGGTGGTTCTGGATGAACCCAATTCAAACCTGGATGCGCAGGGCGAAGCTGCCCTGAACCACGCGATCCAGGCCGCCAAAGCGCGCGGTGCGATTGTGATCGTCATCGCCCACCGGGCCAGTGTGCTCGGGTCTGTCGACAAAGTCCTGATTATGGACGACGGCCGCGCCAGTGATTTCGGCCCCAGCGCCGAAGTGATGGAGCGTCTGCGTCAACGCAATCAGGCGGCTGCCGCACAGGCCCGTCCTGCCGCGCAGCACCCGGCTCAGGTGGCACAAAGCCAGCCTCAGAAGACGCAAGAGACCACTGACGAAACCCCTGTCGCTGCTGCGGGCTGATCCAGCCCTGCGCAGCAGCCAATCAAATGGAGGAAGTTATGAATACCAATTCAAAACCCAACACCCAGTCTGACGCTTTTGTTGACCGGTCGTGGAAATCCATCGGCTTTGGCCTTGCCGCAATTGCGGCACTGGCGCTCGGCTTTGGCGGCTGGGCCGCAACCGCCCGCATGTCCGGTGCCGTTGTAACGAGCGGGAATGTCGTAGTCTCTTCTGACCTGCGGGCTGTTCAACACCCCGATGGCGGTATCGTCGGCGAAATCCATGTCAGCAACGGGGATCGGGTCGCCGCCGGGGACGTTGTTCTGACACTCGACGACAAGCTCTTGTCGGGCAGTCAGGTGCTGGTCGATGACCGTCTGATCGCCGTTGAAGCCCAGTTGTCGCGTCTGATTTCCGAACGCGATGGTTTGAACGAGATCGAACTGTCTGAAGAACTCGCCGCGCGTAAGGATATCCCCAAAGTGCAGCGCGCTCTGGCGACCCAGCGTGCTGTTATGGAAGCCCGCCGTCTGTCCAGGGAAGGTGAAGTTGCAGCATTCGAAGAACGGATCACGCAGACGGAACAGGAAATCGCGGGTCTTGAGGCACAGTATGAGGCTTCCTTAGAAGAGATCGACCTGATTGACAGCGAACTGGAGGGGCTGACCCAACTCTTTGAGAAGGGGCTGACACCCGCGAACCGGATTACATCGCTGAAACGCCAGCGCAGTGGATTGCTGGGCAACAGCGGTGGGTTGACCTCAAGGATTGCGGTTGCGCGTGGGCGTATCAGCGAAACCAGGATCAACATCCTGCAGTTGGAAAAAACTTTCCGCGAGCAGGTCATGAACGAGATTTCTGCGCTGGAAGTTGAGCTTGATGGTCTGAAGGAGCGCCGGGCCGCCGCAGAACTGCAACTGGCGCGCGTTGAAATCCGGGCACCGGCAGATGGCATCATCCACGAACTGGGCGTGCATACTGAAGGAGGCGTTGTTTCGCCGGGCGAGACTCTGATGCAGATCGTGCCTGAAAACGACGGTCTCGTGGTCACGGCGAGTGTCATGCCGCAGGATATCAACAATGTCTCGGTTGGTCAGGCAGCGACGGTCGTGATCTCAGCATTCGACCAACACATCGCCCCGAGGTTTGATGGCAATGTCCAGTTTGTCTCGGCCGATCTGAAAACGGATCCAATGACTGGGATGCCATTCTACGAGGCGCGTGTGGCATTGGATGAAAACGCGGTTGATACTCTGGCTGACCTTCAGCTGAGTTTGCTGCCCGGCATGCCAGCAGAAGTGTATATCGAGACCGGCGAGCGGACATTGTTCCAGTACCTTGTCGATCCGCTCAGCAAGCAGATCCGGACCACTTTCCGCGAGGTTTGATCTGCGGCTCGAAAAAACAGAATGCTGGCACGTTTCAAGACGTGGCAGGACAACGTAACCAGCGTCAGAAATGGCGCTGGTTTTTTCAATTTTCGTATCTCTGAAGACCCTCAATTGCGCCGGACAATTTGGTGGGGGTTACAGAGGTTTCAGAGCAGAAAAATCACAGCCTCCGGGAAGATTTTTGTCATACTTTGTAACAATTTACGCCGTGAATTCGCATTGAATGAAGCGGTTGGGACAACCACCTTGTTTGTATACCCGAGGAGGACGTTTCCAACTGATTTTTGGGTGCCAAGTAGCAACTTTAATGAGGAGAATACCAATGACTATCAAGACACATACCAACTTCGAAATTGCGGCCGATGACGTCATCGCTGTGACCCCGATCATGCCTGATCCCCGTTGCGGCACCGAGGTGCCTCAGGATGGTCAGGATCTGACCGCGGTAACGCCGCTGCCAGCCGATCCGCTGGTTGCCGATCCCATCGAAGACCTGGTCGCAGTGGCCCCTCTGCCGTATGGCGCAGTGCCTGCCGGTGAAGGCGACGACCTGGTTGCAGTAGCTCCGCTGCCTTTTGGCGCAGTGCCTGCCGGTGAGGGCGAAGACCTGACCGCTGTGACCCCGATCATGCCTGATCCCCGCTGCGGTACTGAGGTGCCTCAGGACGGTGAAGACCTGGTTGCAGTCGCACCGCTGCCCTATGGCGCGGTTCCTGCCGGTGAAGGTGAAGACCTGATCGCAGTGGCCCCTCTGCCCTATGGTGCAGTTCCTGCTGGTGAGGGTGAAGACCTGACCGCTGTGACCCCGATCATGCCCGATCCTCGTTGCGGTACCGAGGTTCCGCAGGATGAAATGGAACTGTCGGCAACGACACCTCCGCCGCTGTGCGAAATCGTTCCGACTGACAGCTTCTTCGTCGATCTGGTCGTTTGAATGGAGCGAAAAAGTAGCGATCCTCTATCGCTGCAAAACCAAACTCCGAGCGCTTTTGTTTCGATTGAAACAGGCGCTCGGTCAACCAAAAGGAAAGCCAAGTATTTTACCGGCTGGAGCCTGAAACGGCACCAGCCGGATAGCGCGTTTTAAGTCGTAGCGGTTTCATTTTTGTCATACTTTGTAACAGGTTACGGGTCATTTCCGCGTTGAGATTACACCCGCGAACGACCACATCTTCCTTATGATCTGCGATGAGAATTGGCCCGATCTTCGTGTGCCAAACATCCAGAATAGTGAGGAGAAAGAAGATGAAATATTCAAACAAATCCAACCACCATCCCTTTGCGATGGGTTCTGTCAACTCAGATGAAGTTATCGAAGAGCAGAACGAAGAGCTTCTCTCGGTGAAGACGAGCGGTGAACCGCTGGAGTCTTCCGGGCAGGTTTCGCTTGCTGGCCCCGAGGCATCAGCCTTGCCCAAGGTCGTGGCGGACTCGTCCGATGACGTTCTGCCGCCGCGCATGGTCAATGGAATTGATACCGAGATTGGGATGACACCCGATCAGATGCACTTTGACAGCTACGATCATGAGTATTGGTCCTTGAATTGGCAAGAATATCCCCACAACTGGAGCCGGATCGACGTGACCGAAAAGGTCATCGCCGGCGGCGTCAAATGGTTGGGGGAGAACGAGACCCACTTCACCAATGACATCTGGCATCACTTTGACCACAAGAAAGGCGGCACAAAAGACATCGTCTATCGGGTCGAAGCAGGCGTCATCGGGAATGACAAAGGCAATGTCATCTATGGCGCAGACATGCATCGCGGAACTTCATACCAGCACGACGATAAGATCTTCGGCATGGGTGGAGATGACATGATCTTCGGCCGCGCTGGCAATGACACACTCAGCGGTGGGTCAGGTAACGACTATATCGATGGTGGTGCTGATGACGACGTAATCTATGGTGGCACCGGCAACGATATTCTGTTGGGCGGGACCGGCGTAGATGTGCTTTATGGCGGTGCCGACAATGACTGGCTTTATTCCGGTAACAGGGATGGCCAGGTTGGTCATGACCAGTTGTGGGGCGGCTCTGGCTTCGACACATTCGTGCTTGGCGATGCCAATACGCCCACAAACGATGGCAAAGACTTTACAGACTACATGGCCGATGGATTGTGGTCAGGCATGGGTGCGGCCGCCAGTGCCATATTGCCTGGGCCGATGGGCGGCTTGGTGAGTATGTTCTTCGGATTGGGAGACGCGCTTTCAAATATGGGCGGCACTGCCGGTGGCGAGTTCCAAGATGGCAATGCCACGCATGTGCGTGATTTCGATCCGACACAGGATACGATCATCGTTCCATTGACCGAGCACAACTTCGACGACATCACGTTCCAGTATACAGGTCTGCCAAGGGAGCAGGCGTTCCGGATCTATGATGAATCGACAGACACACCCAATCTGATCGCTGTCATCTACTGGGACCAACTCAAAGGCTCCTTCCCCTCAAGTTTGAATTGGGATGATCTATCCATCCGTCAGGCTTGGGCGAAGCAGGTCGTCGAAAGCGCGCTTTTCATCGACAAAGACGGTGTCGACATGAAATCAGGCCAGTCCTTTGATTTGCCGAACGGATCGCTTGACGCATTGGGCAGCAGCAAGTTCCTGATGCTGGGTGCCTATGGCGGTACCGAGATCTATGGGAAAGCCAATGCTGACTACCTCTTTGGTACGGATTACGGCGATATCATTATGGGATATAACCGGTTCGGCCAAGACGGAGAGGAAAGTAAAGCCGGCGATGACAGCTTTTGGGGCTTTGGCGGCGACGACCTTTTCATCGCCGGGTCCGGCTTTAACCACATCTATGGCGGCGACGACAATGATACCATCGCCTATCTGGATGCCAGCAATGGCGTCACCGTGGACATGCGCAAAGAAGACGGCAATAGCTACTTTGAGGTGAACGGCGTCGAATATGACGGTAAAACAAGCGATAAGTGGCGTGACTATGTCTACGATGTGGAAAATGTCATTGGCAGCCAGTTCAATGACCATCTGATCGGCGATAGCGGCGACAACATCCTGAACGGTTTGGACGGAAACGACATCCTGGATGGCGGCGAAGGCAACGACACACTGGTTTCGGGTGAAGGCAACGACACTTTGACCGGTGGCCTCGGGAAAGACACTTTCGTTCTGAACGGTGGTCAGAATACGATCACCGATTTCGACGCCAACGAAGGCGACCGGATCGAGATCGACCTCGACGCTTACGGGATGACCGGCTGGTTCGATCTGGACCACCGCATCGAAAACGGTCAGATCGTGCTGTTCAGCAAAGCGACCGGTGAGGACATCGTGCGCTATGACGATGACGGAAACGGGTTTGACCCGTCCTATATCGATCTGCGCAGCCTTCAGGGCAATGAAATTGTCTACGAACCTGCCTATGCTTCGAACACGAAGGCGTGGTTCGAGAAGTATGGCAACCGGATCGATGTCGTAGTTGATGACACTGTTCCAAACGTCGATGGGACCGATAGCTGGGACTATATGGTTGCCGACAGCGGCAGCGGTCTGGTGACCCTGAATGGCGGCGGCGGTGACGACTACATCGTTGGTGGTGCACATAATCAGGCGGCCAAGCTGTTTGGCGATGATGGCAACGACATCCTCCTGATCCGCAAAGGCGCGATGGTCGCTACCGCTGATGGCGGTGCGGGTGATGACGTCATCATCCTGAACGCCGACCAGACGTTGAAATCAGGAATGGTGCAACTGACCGGAGGTGAAGGCAGCGATACTTTTGTCTTTACTGGTCCTAGCTACGCGGGTGTTACTCCGGGCATTCTGGACTTTGACGCAGATGACTCGATCGTTTTCGATCTGGCCGGATTGGGTTTGACCTCGCTTGACCAGCTGCACTTTGACTACTCCAACGGCAACTGCACAATCAGCGCCAATGGTGAGACGGTTGTGAATGTTCGTAATGTACACAGCGAATATGACATCATGCAGCAGATCAGTGAGCTGACGTCACAGCAATCTGACGATTGGGGTCTTTGATCCGTATCTTCGAAAAATCGCCCCAGCCGGCTTTACCGGCTGGGGTTTTTTGGTTCTTTGGTGTCCGAAGCGCTGACGGGCGGTCGATGTGAACAGAGAGTTGCGTGACATCCTGATCCAACCATGGCTGAGTGCCAATTCAGCCCGGCGCTTTTTTGGAACAATTAAACTCGCAAATCGTCGAGCCCGCGTTTTGATCAAGGATGAGTTGCGAAGCTCATTCAAACCGATCCGCAATCAACCGCGCGTGCGGTGGTCGGCAATGCCCTCCCTTCAACTCAAAGAATTTGGCTCAGAAATTCCTTTGTGCGCGGGTCCGTCGCTTGATCAAAAAACGTATCCGGAGGGCCATGTTCAACTATCACTCCACGGTCGGTGAAATAAATATGATCCGCGACTTCGCGGGCAAACCCCATCTCGTGAGTAACTAGAATGCAAGTCATGCCTTCGGATGCCAGATCCTTGATCGTGACCAGCACTTCTTTCACAGTCTCTGGATCAAGGGCGGCGGTTACTTCATCAAACAACATCACCTCTGGGCGCATTGCCAACGCACGAGCAATTGCAACCCGCTGCTGTTGACCGCCAGACAGTTCGCCGGGATAGGCGTTTTCCTTGCCTTCCAACCGCACCTTCTTCAGCAACGCGCGGGCGCGTTCCTCGACCGTGGCGCGGTCTTCTTTCAATACCTTCAGCGGTGCCATCATGATGTTTTCCAGCGCCGTCTTGTGGGGGAACAGGTTGTATTGCTGAAAAACGATCCCGACCTCGCGCCGCAATTTCAAAGTGTCGAGCTTTGCGTCATTCACTTCTATCCCGTCCACCAGTATCGAGCCGGCATCGATCTCGTTCAGGCGGTTGATGCAGCGGATCAAAGTCGACTTGCCAGACCCCGACGGGCCAATAATGCAGACCACCTCGCCCTTGCGTATGCTCATTGAGATACCCTTGATCACCTCAAGCTCGCCAAAGGATTTGCGAACATCCTTCATCACAACCAGCGGGTCACCCAATGTATGTGCAGCGTTCATGCGGACCTCTTACAGTTTGACGGAAACGCGGCGTTCCAACCATATCGTAAACCGCGCAATGGGGTAGCAGTACAAAAAGAACATCACCAAGGCGAAGCCATAGAAGGGCACCAACAGCTCGGGCTGGTTGTTCTCGGCGCTCATCGCCTGGCGGGACAGGGTGATGATCTCTTCGACGCCAAGAAGCGAACAGAGCGGCGTCGCCATCGTCAGGATCGCGTACCAGTTCATCCAGGGCGGGATCATCCGTTTGAAACATTGTGGCAACACGATTTCGTATAGGGTTTGACGACGCGTAAAGCCCAAGGACTCCGCGGCCTCCCACTGCCCTGAAGGAACAGAGACAACCGCGCCGCGTACGATCTCGGAGATATTGGCCATGATAGGCAGCGACAGTCCAAACACCGCTTTCATCCAGGCGGGGATGCGAATGGTCTGACCAAAAACCTCGATTTGAAACGGAACGGCAAGCAGCACGATAAACAGCAGTACCAACCAGGG
>NZ_JBXWSB010000032.1:0-44306 GCF_059613205.1 Ruegeria sp. BHSB064 | reverse complement strand
CCGTGAAACCGGGGACCAGACGGTCACTCAACAGGTTGGCCAGATGGCCGTCAAAGTGAAACTCGGTATCCTGAAACTTGAGCCCCTTTTTCAGCGGCAACGACAACGTACCCGCCAAAGATGCTGTACCTTCGGCAAGGTCGACTGGCAGCCCTGCTTTGGTCAGCAATTCAAGAGGCGGACGGTCCAACAGCGACAAAGCCGCCGTCACACTGCCTTTGGCCCGAATACGCGCGATTGCTGGGGCCGATTTCTTGATATCCGTATCGGGTATGATGAAGGACGTGCCCGAGGCATCCACGGCACCACCTTCGTCGGCAATCACCACCCCCTGCTGCGCGGTAACGGTAAAGCGCTGATTGAGCAGGCTTGCCTGACCCTGAGCATTTTCGATTGGCGGCAGGGTCTTCACGAACTGGATTTTGGCCTTATCGAATCCGAAGTCCAAGTACAGATCGGGTTTCGATCCGGGTTCAAGCCGAAGGGCAAAGTCCATATCCGACAGAACCCCTTCATACAGGTTTTCAGTCACCCACTCACGCGGCTTCGGTGCCAGACGTTCAGGCCAGTAACTGAGCACCTTGTCTGAGGTCATCTGATCCAGATGGGCATCCAGCTTGACCGCCCAACCGTCAGGACGGCCGCTCAGAACCCCAAAGGCGCGTATGATGTGACCCGGGTCTTCGATGGTGACCTGCCCCAGTTGCAACTCGAACGGGTCCAAAACCATTTTGAAATCCACACTGGCACGTGACAGCTGGATCGGTTCAGGAAACAGATTGGCAGGGTTCACGTTGATGCCGGACAAACGCATCTGCGCGGTCAAACTGTCCAGAACGCCCTCTTCGATGCCCTGCAGGAACGCCTTGCCATCCGCCTGTACTTCGCCCCACGCCGAAACCACCGAAACCTCGTTGAAATCCAGCGCCTGGGATTTCGGATCGTAGGTGAAATAGGTGCGGGCGGATTCAAACGGCACCGGACGTGTTTCGGGATTGGGTTGCACGGCCCCCGCACCAAGGTTGAGGGTTGCAAAACCTGTACCGATAGCACCGCTTTCGTCGATACTGCCCCGCAAAGCGCCCGAGATTGGAGCTCGCAGAACCTGCAACCACGCAAGCACTGGGCTCTGACCGGCGATGTCTTCTGCGGGAAGGTCCGAGACCGAAATACCAAACTGTGCGGCGGGACTGCCCAGGATACTGGTGTAATTGGCCTCGATCGCGCTGACGTAATCCCGCCCGGCCAGAACCGAGAAGCCGGTTGCCAGCCGTACTTCGTTGTCGCTGCGGTTTGCCTGAATATGGCCGCCATCCAGCACCCAGGACCGCCCCTGCCGCAAATCCCGGTAATCCAGTGTGATTGCATCAAGTTCGACCGAAGTCAGTGCAGACAGTGCCGGAGACAGGAACACCTGATCAGACGCCTCGATCAACTCTGCAAGGTTTGGTGCCTCCTGCACCGGTGCGCTGCCTGATCCGACGGTCAGGATCAAAGCCCCATCCGTGTCGCGGGTCAGCGCGATCTGCGCTCCGCTCAGGATAATGCGTTTCGGGCGGACATGCCCACGCAGCAAAGGCCGCATGGCAAGGCTGGCACGCATGTCCGAAACCTGTGCTATCTGTTGTCCCGCCGCGTCGCTGATGGATACATCGGTCAGGCGCAGCCGGGGCCGCCAGCCCTCATGGATGATGAAACTGACATCGCCAAACCGGATTTGCAGCCCGCCCAGTGCCTGTTCCAGCCGTGTCTCAACCCTGTCCCTGAGCCAGGCGGGCGCGTGCATCCTTTGACCGACAACCATGAAACCGGTGAACATCGCCAGCAGCACCAGCATGATCGCACCGCGCATGGCCCAAATCCCGGCAGAGCGACGGCGCGACCGGCGGCGCACCGGTTTGTTCGGCGCCTCCCCTTCGTCGTCCTCGCTTTGCTTCAATTTGCTATTCACGCCTTCCAACCCGCACGCGTCGCCCTATGATATCAGGCAGCCTTTAAAAACCTTTAGCGGAGTTTCCAATGCCCGATATTTCTGACATGGCCCCCGACTTCACTTTGCCGCGCGACGGCGGTGGCGAGGTGACGCTTTCGGCGTTGCGCGGTGGCACCGTGGTTTTGTTCTTCTATCCTCGTGATGATACGCCGGGCTGCACAAAGGAATCCATCGGTTTTTCAGAACAGCTTCAGGCCTTTGCGGATGCGGGTGCTCACGTTTTCGGCATTTCGCGCGACAGTGTCGCAAAGCATGACAAGTTCGTGGCCAAGCATGGGCTGACCACGCCGCTTCTGTCGGATGAGAACTCGACCGTTTGCGAGGATTATGGCGTCTGGGTCGAAAAGAATATGTATGGCCGCAAGTCGATGGGCATCGAACGCTCGACCTTTGTGATCGATGCCGAGGGTCGCATTGCCAAGGTCTGGCGCAAAGTCAAAGTGCCCGGTCACGTGGACGAGGTGCTTGAGGCGGTGAAGGCGCTGTAAGCCCCCTCTCGACCTGTCATGTCATCCGGTTTATGACCCGCCTCGACACGACCGAGGCGGAGTGACCAAGTGACAAAGACACTGACACAGATGGCGACAGAGGTTCTGACAACAGCGGACGGGCGGACCAAGACCGCCCTGTCCAAAGCGCATGCCGCCGCTTGGTTTGCGGCCCGCAAGGGTGAGGCTGACCCGATCGAAATCGGAACAGCCACGCCCCCCTTGAACCCTGCCCGACCGGACAAGCCCGAGCTTCTTTCGCCACGTGAAGTGCCAAAGCGGAAACCGGGGTCCGAGGCCGGGCGCATAGCGTTGCTACACGCCGTGGCCCATATCGAATTGAACGCCGTCGATCTGCACTGGGACATCATTGCCCGGTTCGGTCACGTGCCCATGCCCATCGGATTCTACGACGACTGGGTAAAATGCGCGGAAGAAGAATCGCGCCATTTCGAGATGGTCTGCGATTGTCTGGAAAGCATGGGCAGCTATTACGGCGCCCTGCCCGCCCATGCAGGCATGTGGCGCGCAGCGGAAGACACCGCCGAAGATCTGATGGGACGGCTGGCCGTTGTTCCCATGGTGCTTGAGGCACGCGGTCTGGATGTTACCCCCGGCATGATCGAGATCTTCCGCAAGGCCAAGGCGGACCAAGCCATCGCGGCGCTCGAAGTGATCTATGCCGAAGAGGTCGGTCATGTTGCCTATGGCTCGAAATGGTTCCATTTCCTGTGCGGTCGCGAAAACGCCGACCCAAAGGATGTGTTTCACACGCTGGTCCGGCGATACTTTCACGGCGTTCTGAAACCACCCTTTAACGAGGAAAAGCGCGCCGAAGCTGGCTTGCCCCCCGATTTCTACTGGCCCCTGACCGAAGATTTGCCCGCGCCCGGAGAAGTCACAAACTGACACCTTTTCGTTATTTTCGGCAAATTCCCGCCGATCTCGGGGGGATTTTTGCGCCGTTTGACGCAGATTGGTCAACAAACTTGCCCGTTCACGACGAGCCGTTTATGCAATCGGCCCAAGGGACGGCTATTGCACCACGACCGGTCCCGATCTTGGGGATGAGAGGTAAGACGCGTGCGAACACGTCTGGCAATAAAGTTACATTCGCTGCTTGAACGGCACTTCCCGGAACGCCGGGTCTTTCTGAAATCTGACAAAGATACACGCTTCATCCGGCTGAGTTCGGAAACTCAGGTGATTGCGGTTGCGGGCGTTGCCGTCATGGTCGGCTGGACGGCGGTTGCAACGGCCATTCTGCTGATGGACAGCATCGGGTCTGGCAATTTCAGAGAACAAGCCAAGCGCGATCAGGCAACCTATCAGGAACGTCTGAACATCCTGTCAGCCGAACGGGACGCCCGCGCGCAGGAAGCACTGGCGGCTCAAGACCGTTTTAACGCTGCACTTGAGCAGATTTCCGCTATGCAGTCCGAACTTCTGGCGTCAGAGAACCGCCGCCGCGAGCTGGAAACCGGCATCGAGGTTATCCAGACCACCCTGCGCAGCACCATGAAGCAACGGGAAGAGGCGCGGACTGAACTGGCGGCGCTCAAGCAGGAAACCAGTGACACCGACATGTATATGACAGCCTCCAGCACCCCGGTGCAGATGGCCTTTATGACGGATGCACTGGCGCGCACGGCCGAAGAACGGGATCAGATTGCTTCGGACGCGCAGGATGCATTGGTACAGAGGGACGAGCTGGAACTGGAAATCCGTCTGATGCAAGAGCGCAGCGACGCCATCTTCCGCCAGTTGGAAGACGCTATGGTGATCTCGGTCGAGCCGTTGGACAAGATGTTCCGTCAGGCCGGAATGCCCACTGATCGCATCATCGAAGAGGTCCGGCGCGGATATAGCGGTATGGGCGGTCCGCTGACCCCTTTATCCCTTAGCACGCGTGGCGAGGAGGACGAACTGTCCGCCGACGAAGCCCGCGCGAACATTTTGCTACAACAGATGGACCAGTTGAACCTGTACCGGATTGCTGCGGAAAAGGCCCCCTTCGCCAGCCCGGTCCACAGTGCAGTGCGTTTCACCAGCGGATTTGGCACACGCCGCGACCCCAAAACCGGTGGTCGCCGGATGCATAACGGTGCGGATTTCGCTGGTGCGCACGGCACTGATATCTTCGCGACAGCGGATGGTGTGGTCACGCATGCAGGTTGGCAATCGGGTTTCGGACGGCTTGTAAAAATCAAGCACGCGTTTGGAATTGAGACACTTTACGCTCATAACACCAAGATCAACGTCAAGGTTGGTCAAAGGGTCTCGCGCGGGGATCATATTGCTGATATGGGTAGCACCGGACGGTCCACCGGCACGCATTTGCACTATGAGGTGCGCGTGAACGGAAAGCCCGTGAACCCAATGACTTACATCAAGGCTGCGAGAAATGTTTTCTAAAAGCAAAATCAACGAGCCCGCATCCAAGGCACCCGAGGCGGCCAAACCTGCCGCTCCGGCGACCCCAGCGGCCCCTGCACCAACCGAGTCGAAACCTGCCACTGCACCCAAGCCAAAGCCGCCTGCGTCGGTTCTGTCCTCGGATCTGCACATCACCGGCAACATCAAGACCACTGGTGACATTCAGGTGGAAGGCACCGTGGAAGGCGACATCCGCGCGCATCTTCTGACCATTGGTGAATCTGCGACGATCAAAGGTGAAGTCACCGCAGATGACGTCGTGATCAACGGCCGCATCGTGGGCCGGGTACGTGGCCTGAAGGTGCGCCTGACCTCGACCGCGCGTGTCGAAGGCGACATCATCCACAAGACAATCGCCATCGAAAGCGGTGCGCATTTCGAAGGTTCGGTGCAGCGTCAGGACGATCCGCTGAACCCAGGCCGCAGCGCCAAGGGGGGATCGAACCCGGCGGCTGACGTCAAACAATAATTCGACCTTTACTGGTTTGACCCGAGACGCCGCAGAAACACCTGCGGCGTCTTTTTTTGTGACAACTGCTGCCAGTGAAACTGGTTTTGATCCCGCTGAGATCACGTTAGGGTCGGGCCATGTTGGTTTTTTGGATACTTGTCGCCCTGATCGCTGGTGGTGTGGCGTATTACTTTTGGTCAAAGCAACAGGCCCGACAGGCCCTGCTGGCCGCGCCGCTGAGCGATCAGCAACGACAGCTTGTCTACGCTCAGGTCCCGATCCTGCGGAAGGTGCCGCAAGACCTGCGCGCAAAGCTGGAAGGCAAGATCAACCTTTTTCTCGATCAGGTCGAGTTCATAGGCTGCGACGGCCTGGACGTCACAGAAGACATGCAGATGTCCATCGCCGCACAAGCCTGTCTGCTGGTTGTAAATACCGATCTTTGGTACGACAACCTGACCACCGTTTTGATCTATCCTAGTGCATTCAAATCCAGACAAAGCCGCCACAGCGGTTATGTCGTCACAGAAAAAGAGATCGTACGAACCGGGGAAAGCTGGAACCGCGGCCCGGTCATCCTGTCCTGGGCGCACAGCCAACATGGCGCCATGAACGATCATGACGGGCAAAATGTTGTCTTTCATGAATTCGCACACCAGATCGACGATCTGACAGGTTCCGCCAACGGGGTACCTGTGCTCAGCGACGACCAAAGCTTTTCCGAGTGGGAGGCCGCATTTCTGACCGCTTATGACGCCCACGTACAGGCCGTTGAATTGGGACGACCAACTGTAATTGACCCCTACGGCGCAGAAGGTCATGAGGAGTTCTTTGCCGTTTCGGTCGAAGTGTTCTTTGAACGCCCAAAAGCGCTGCGCAACTCTGACCCTGAGGTCTATACGCAGCTGTCAAAACTGTTTCATCTGGATCCTGCACAGTGGCACTAGTCAGTTGTCACCCACGGTGAGGCGGTGTCCGGGAAGTTCCCCGTTCGCCTCAATTTAACAAAAGTTAATTTTTGAATTACAGTTAACCGCATCGCATTGTGGAGGAAAATTCATGTCGTCAAAACTACTTGCCGAGTTTTTCGGTACCTTCTGGCTGGTTCTCGGAGGCTGCGGCAGTGCCGTTTTGGCCGCAGGCGTTGCAGATGTCGGCATCGGATGGCTTGGCGTATCCTTGGCATTTGGCCTGACTGTTCTGACAATGGCTTATACAGTTGGCCACATCTCGGGCGGGCACTTCAACCCGGCGGTCAGCCTGGGGCTGATGATAGGCGGGAGGTTTCCAGCCAAAGACCTGCTGCCCTATTGGGTCGCTCAGGTTATCGGAGCGATTGCAGCTGCTATTGTGTTGTATCTGATCGTCAGCGGAGCACCCGGTTTCGAAGGGGTGGGCGGGTTCGCATCAAACGGATACGGAGACGCATCACCGCAAGGCTATTCGATGATGTCCGTTCTGGTGATCGAAGTGGTGATGACGGCCTTTTTCATCTTCATCATTCTGGGCGCAACTTCAGACAAGGCACCGGCTGGTTTCGCACCGATTGCCATTGGTCTGGCTCTGACACTGATCCATCTGGTGTCAATTCCGGTCAGCAATACGTCGGTCAATCCAGCCCGCTCTACCGGAGTCGCCCTGTTCGCAGACGGTCCCGCGCTGGCACAGCTTTGGATGTTCTGGGTGGCTCCGCTGATCGGTGGCGCGGTCGGCGCGTTGATCTGGAAGATAACTGCCTCTGAAGATTAACCTGAGCGGACACGGGTTTTTTCCCTGACAGCTGAAAAAATGCGTATCCTTCCGTAAAACCCGGCAAGATCAAGGCGCGGGATCAACGGGAGGATATTATGAAGATTATAGCGACTACATTTGTACTGGGTTGCTTGGCTACAGCCAGTTGGGCTGCGGACCCGTGGCTGAGCATCCCACCAGCCCCTGAGATGCCCGCAGCCAACGCGTCGGGCACCGCTGAAATCAATGGGATCAATATGTATTACGCCACCTACGGTGACGGCGAGGGCACACCGATCTTATTGATCCATGGTGGTTTGGCGCACGGCGACATCTGGGCGGCGCAGGTTGCGGATCTTGCCGCAGATCACACTGTAATCGTTGCCGACACACGCGGGCATGGGCGATCAACCAATGATGGCAGCACCTACTCCTACGGATTGCTGTCGCAGGATTATCTGGCGCTGTTGGATCATCTGGAGATCGATCAGGTGCATCTGGTTGGCTGGTCCGACGGGGCCAATATCGGCTATTCGATTTCGAGCACCAACCCGGAACGGCTGGCCAGTCACTTTGCCCATGCAGGCAATGTGACGCTGGATGGCATTGATCCGTCAGTGGAAACCAACGAAGTGTTTGGCGCCTATGTCGGCATGATGGCGGAAGACTATGCAGCCATGTCCCCCACACCGGACGGGTTCGAAGCGTTTCTGGGTGGGGTCGCTGCCATGTGGAGCACTGAAAAACCCGGAGGTCTGGAGGCGCTATCGTCGATCACTGTCCCGACACTGGTCGTTCAAAGCGCGCATGACGAAGCCATCCTGATGGCACACTCGCAGGCAATTTCCGAGGCTATTCCGGGGGCAGAGTTGCTTGTTCTGGAAGATGTCAGTCACTTTGCTTCGTTTCAGAAGCCGGATGCCTATACGCAAGCAATCCGCGATTTCATCGACCAGTAGAGAACGTTGAAGCCCGGCGCTGTGGGTGGCGCCGGGCTTTCACAGTTTATTCCGTAACTGTGACTTTTTTCATCACGTCCGGCGCGCCGATAATCGCGCCGTTCTGGCCTGCGCCTCTCTTGATCGCATCCACCACGTCCATACCATCGGTCACCTGACCGACCACAGTGTACTGCCCGTCCAGGAACGGGCCGGGTTCGAACATGATGAAAAACTGCGAATTGGCCGAATCCGGGTCATTCGAACGCGCCATGCCGACCACGCCCCGGTCAAACGTGACCTCGGAAAACTCGGCTGGCAAATCGGGTCGGTCTGATCCGCCGCGTCCGGCGTAGCGCATGTCAAACCCGTCAGCGCCGGAGTTGCCATATTGCACGTCGCCGGTTTGTGCCATGAAGCCGTCGATCACACGGTGAAATGCGACGCCATCATACTGGCCATCGGCGGCCAGAGCTGTGATCTGTTCCACATGCTTGGGTGCGACGTCATCGAAAAGGTCGATCGAAATGGTGCCATTGGCCCCTTCCCCTTCGACCTCAATCTGCAGACCGCTGGCCAGCGCCGGGCTGGCCAACAGCACAAAAGCTGCGGCCAGCCTATACATCGGCGGCCACCTTGACGCTGATCATGCGATCCGGGTTCGCTGGCGGTTCGCCGCGAACGATGGCGTCCACATGCTCCATACCATCGATCACGCGGCCATAGACGGTGTACTGACCGTTCAGGAAGTGGTTGTCTTTGAAGTTGATGAAGAACTGAGAGTTCGCCGAATCCGGGTTTTGCGATCGGGCCGCGCCCAGAGTGCCGCGGTCATGGGGCAGCTTGGAAAACTCGGCCGGAACGTTCGGCAGCGAGGATCCACCGGTGCCCGCCATGCGCAGGTTGAAACCGTCTTCCATATCGCCGTGCTGAACGTCGCCGGTTTGCGCCATGAAGCCGTCGATCACACGGTGAAAGGCCACGTTGTCATATTCTCCGCCACGGGCCAGTTCCTTCATCCGCGCGCTGTGCTGGGGCGCCACGTCGGGCAGCAGCTCGATGACGACATTGCCGCCCTTCAGCTCGATGATGATTGTGTTTTCTGGATCTTTGATCTCGGCCATGTGGCCCTCCTGTCGTTTGTCTTGCGCAAATACCTATGCGCCAAGCGCGTGAATGCCAAGTGACGCATTGACCTGAGGGCAAAATGCAGGAAAAGAACCGCCTAAATCGGTTGCCACTGGGAAGGATTGCACGATGGGCTGGAAAACACTGGACGATATGGATCTGAACGGCAAACGCGTACTGGTGCGCGTGGACATCAATGTGCCAGTCGTTGACGGTGTTGTGACCGACGCCACCCGTATCCAGCGGATCGCACCGACAGTACGCGATATTCTGGCCGCCGGTGGCAAGCCGATCCTTCTGGCCCATTTCGGTCGCCCGGGCGGCGAGCGGCGCGAAAACCTGTCGCTCAAGCAATTGGTGCCAACATTGGAAAGCACCTTTGGCGTCCCGGTCCTGTTTGCAGCCGATTGCGTTGGCACCGAAGCTGAACTGGCCGCCGATGCGCTGCAACCGGGTCAGGTATTGCTGCTGGAAAACACGCGCTTTCACGCAGCCGAAACCAAGAATGACGCTGATCTGGCCGCAGGCATGGCCAAACTGGGCGACGTCTATTGCAACGATGCGTTTTCAGCCGCGCATCGCGCCCACAGTTCGACCGAGGCTTTGGCGCGCCTTCTGCCCGCATGTGCAGGTCGTTTGATGCAAGCCGAATTGCAAGCGCTGGAAGGCGCACTGGGCGCCCCCAAACGCCCCGTAACGGCTGTAGTAGGCGGTGCAAAAGTATCCACCAAACTGGAATTGCTGGGCAATCTGATCGACAAGGTGGACTATCTGGTCATTGGCGGCGGCATGGCGAATACCTTCCTGGTCGCCAAAGGTCTGAACGTCGGCAAATCGCTGGCGGAACGGAACATGAAAGATACCGCTGCCGAAATCCTGACCAAAGCCGAAAGCTCGGGCTGCACCATTGTTCTGCCGACGGATATTGTGGTTGCAGACAAATTCGAAGCCCATGCTTCGCATCAGGTCTTGCCCGCAGATCAATGCCCCGAAGACAGCATGATCCTGGATGCAGGTCCAGAAAGCGTCGTCGCGATCACCGAGATCTTTGCAAAAAGCCAAACCCTGATCTGGAACGGTCCCCTGGGCGCGTTTGAACTGGAACCCTTTGATGCTGCGACCAATGCGGCTGCGTTGAAAGCCGCGGCTTTGACCCGTTCGGGCCAGTTGGTGTCGGTTGCGGGTGGCGGCGATACCGTTGCAGCGCTGAACGCATCGGGCGCGGCGCATGATTTCTCGTACATCTCCACTGCGGGCGGCGCGTTCTTGGAATGGATGGAGGGCAAGACCCTGCCCGGTGTAGCCGCACTGGAGCAGTAATGCGTCTTGTCGCGGTGCGCTTTCGCTTGCCTTGCGAGACATTCTGACTCATCCCCTGATTTTTGAAAATCAGGGGATTCACAAGCCGAATCACCTGTGACATAGTGCTGGAAGAGGTTCGAAAAGGACCCGTTATTGAGGCAAGTTTTCATACGGCGGTAAACAGAGTGTCCCGTTCCCATCGGCCCGGTTTGGGCGCAGTTGCTTTCTTCTCGGTGGCTTTCATGCTGGGTGTCTATTTCACCTTTGCAGCCGTGCAGGGTGATTATGGCCTGTTCCGGCGGGTCGAGATTGCAGCGGAACGGGACGCTCTGTCGCGCGATCTGGCCAAGCTGAACGCCGAGATCGTCGAGATGGAAAACCTGACATTGCGGCTGTCTGACACTTATCTTGATCTGGATCTGTTGGACCAGCAAGCACGCTCGGTTCTGGGGATGATCCGCGCGGACGAGATCGTCATTCGCTAAGTGGGCTGAGACTTTTCGCCGAAAAACCCCTCTCTTCCAATAATTTATTATGTTTCGATAGGCGCGGCTCAGCGCAATACGACGCTGCGTCACATTAACACTCGCCAGATCGCCTTAAATGCTTTAGAAGATAGTTTAACGCTAAACTATCTGTCCGAAAGGGGGAGATCGCCACAATGGCTGCGCGAAAAACCACAAAGAAACCAAACGTTTCTGCGGAAGAACTCAAGACCTACTACCGCGAGATGCTGCTGATCCGCCGATTCGAAGAAAAGGCCGGTCAACTTTACGGTATGGGTCTGATTGGCGGCTTCTGCCACCTTTACATCGGACAGGAAGCGGTTGTTGTCGGCCTCGAAGCCGCCGCACAGGAAGGTGACAAACGGATCACCTCGTACCGCGATCACGGCCATATGCTGGCCTGTGGCATGGACCCGGGCGGCGTTATGGCTGAACTGACCGGGCGCGAAGGCGGCCTTTCCAAAGGCAAGGGCGGCTCGATGCACATGTTCTCGAAAGAGAAGCATTTTTACGGCGGCCACGGCATCGTTGGCGCGCAGGTTCCGCTTGGTGCTGGACTGGCCTTTGCAGACAAATACAAAGAGAACGGCGGCGTGACCTTCACCTATTTCGGTGATGGCGCGGCCAACCAAGGGCAGGTCTATGAGACGTTCAACATGGCCGCTCTCTGGGATCTGCCGGTGGTTTTCGTGATCGAGAATAACCAATACGCCATGGGTACCGCGCAGGCGCGCTCGACGTCTTCTGCTGACATTTACGTACGCGGCGAAGCGTTTGGCATCCCCGGCGAGATCGTCAACGGGATGGATGTGTTGGCGGTTAAGGCTGCGGGTGAAAAAGCTGTGGCCCACTGCCGTGCGGGCAAAGGCCCTTACATCCTTGAGGTCAAAACCTACCGCTACCGTGGTCACTCGATGTCTGACCCGGCCAAGTACCGCACACGCGAAGAAGTTCAGAAGGTCCGCGAACAAAGCGATCCGATCGAACACGTGCGCGAGCTGCTGCTGACCGGCAAACACGCGACCGAGGATGACCTGAAAGCGATCGACAAAGAGATCAAAGAGGTCGTCAATCAGGCCGCCGAATTCTCAAAAGAAAGCCCCGAGCCCGCTGTTGAAGAGCTCTGGACTGATATTTACGCCTGAGAGGACGATTAAGACATGGCAACCGAAATTCTCATGCCCGCCCTTTCGCCCACAATGGAAGAGGGCACACTGGCCAAATGGCTGGTCAAGGAAGGCGACACCGTATCATCCGGCGACATCATGGCCGAGATCGAAACCGACAAGGCGACGATGGAGTTTGAAGCCGTTGATGAAGGCATCATTGGCAAGATCCTGATTGCCGAAGGAACCGAAGGGGTCAAAGTCAATACCCCTATCGCGATCCTGGTGGAAGAAGGCGAAGACGCCTCGGCCCTGCCCGCAGCAGCGCCAGCAGCCGCAGCGGACACCGCCCCTGCCGCAGTAGAAGCCCCAGCCCCGGTTGCCGCGGCACCCGCCGCGCCGGTCGTGGACCTGTCGCCCGACTGGCCCGCCGATGCCGAGATGGCGCAGCAAACGGTCCGCGAAGCGTTGCGCGATGCGATGGCCGAAGAAATGCGCGGTGACGCAGATGTTTACCTGATGGGCGAAGAAGTCGCCGAATATCAGGGGGCCTACAAAGTCTCTCAAGGCCTGTTGGACGAATTTGGCGGCAAGCGTGTGATCGATACGCCAATCACAGAACACGGGTTTGCAGGCATCGCCGTTGGTTCAGCCTTTGGTGGTCTGAAACCGATTGTCGAGTTCATGACCTTCAACTTTGCCATGCAGGCGATTGACCAGATCATCAACTCCGCTGCTAAGACGCTCTATATGTCCGGCGGTCAAATGGGCTGTCCCATCGTGTTCCGTGGCCCCAACGGTGCCGCCGCACGCGTAGCTGCGCAGCACTCTCAGGACTACGCTGCGTGGTACATGCAGATCCCTGGCCTGAAGGTTGTGATGCCCTACTCGGCAGCCGATGCCAAAGGTCTGCTGAAATCGGCAATCCGCGACCCCAACCCGGTCGTGTTCCTGGAAAACGAAATCCTCTACGGGCGTTCCTTTGACGTCCCGCAGGTGGATGACCTGACGATCCCGCTGGGCAAGGCGCGCATTTGGCGCGAAGGCTCGGATGTGACCATCGTCAGCTTCGGCATCGGGATGCAATACGCGCTGGAAGCCGCTGACAAACTGGCGGAAGAAGGTATCAGCGCCGAAGTCATCGACCTGCGCACCATTCGTCCGATGGACACTGGTGCAATCATCAACTCGGTGATGAAAACCAACCGTCTGGTGACTGTGGAAGAAGGCTGGCCGCAAGGCTCGGTCGGCAGCTACATCAGCTCGGTCGTGATGCAGGAAGCGTTCGACTATCTCGACGCCCCGGTCATCAACTGCACCGGCAAGGATGTACCGATGCCCTACGCCGCGAACCTCGAAAAGCTGGCCCTGATCACCACTGATGAGGTGATCGCCGCCGTCAAACAAGTGACCTACCGGTAAGGAGCGACAGACAGATGCCCACCGAAATTCTGATGCCCGCCCTTTCGCCCACCATGGAAGAAGGCACGCTTGCCAAATGGCTGGTCAAGGAAGGCGACACCGTTTCCTCTGGCGACCTGTTGGCCGAGATCGAAACCGACAAGGCCACAATGGAGTTCGAAGCCGTCGATGAAGGCACCATCGGTAAGATCCTGATCTCCGAGGGAACCGAAGGCGTTAAGGTCAACACCGCAATTGCAGTTTTGCTGGAAGATGGCGAAAGCGCAGATGACATTGCGTCCACACCCGCCGCCGCGCCTGCGGCTGCGCCCGCAGCAGAAGCTGCGGCGCCAACGGCGTCCGAGGCCCCGGCCTCTGCCCCTGCCCCGGCTGCTCCGGTCAAGGCTGATGGCGCTCGCATCTTTGCTTCACCATTGGCCCGTCGCATTGCGGCGCAAAAAGGTCTGGATCTATCTCAGATCAAAGGCTCCGGTCCGCATGGTCGCATCGTCAAGGCGGATGTGGAAAGCGCCACCGCCGCTCCCGCTGCGGCTGCTCCGGCGCCTGCAACCGCTGCTACGTCTGCGCCTGCGGCGCCAGCCGGGCCGTCGGCAGACATGGTCGCTCGGATGTACGAAGGGCGCGAATACGAGGAGATCCAGCTGGACGGTATGCGCAAAACCATCGCCGCGCGCCTGTCCGAAGCCAAACAGACCATCCCGCATTTCTATCTGCGTCGCGACATCAAGCTGGACGCGCTGCTCAAGTTCCGCAGCCAGTTGAACAAGCAGTTGGAAGGCCGTGGCGTTAAGCTGAGCGTCAATGACTTCATCATCAAAGCCGTGGCCAACGCGCTGCAGCAGGTTCCGGCCTGCAACGCAGTCTGGGCGGGCGACCGCGTTCTGCAACTGAAACCTTCGGACGTCGCTGTCGCGGTTGCGATTGAGGGCGGCTTGTTCACCCCGGTCCTTCAGGACGCTGACATGAAATCCTTGTCTGCCCTGTCGACCGAGATGAAAGACCTTGCAGGCCGCGCCCGCGAACGCAAACTGGCCCCGCATGAGTATCAGGGCGGCACCTTTGCCATCTCGAATCTGGGTATGTTCGGTATCGACAATTTCGACGCCATCGTGAACCCGCCTCATGCCGGTATTCTGGCCGTAGGAACAGGTGTGAAAAAACCTGTTGTCGGGGATGATGGTGAGCTGACCGTGGCGACCGTGATGTCTGTCACAATGTCCGTGGATCACCGCGTCATCGACGGGGCGCTGGGGGCAGAACTGCTCAAGGCCATTGTCGACAATCTGGAAAACCCGATGGTCATGCTGGCCTGAGGCACTGCAAAATCCCCTCGCCCAAGCGCATGTTGGGCGGGGGACATCCCATCTCTTGGCGCTGAATTGAACCCGAGTGATTGGTGTATCAATTGCCTAAAACAATTTAACCTCCCACCTTCTTCTTCAAGACTAAGTCAGAAGGAGAGTGCGCTGTGTCCCGCAAGAACCTTGTTCAATGCATGACAGTTTGGGCCCTGCTGATTGGTACGGCACCGGGCGAGGTGTCTGCAAAACCGAACAGTTATCCGGGCGAGCACTCGAAATTCAAAAACAGTGATCCCGAGGCTATTGCCGAACAGAAAGCCGAACAAAAGCGGCGCAAAGACCTACGTCAGAAAAAACGAGAAGAACGTAAGCGCAAGCGGTTGGAAAAACGCACCAACCGCTTGAAGTGATTATTACCTACTGGTCTTTGCCCAGCATGTGGTCCATCGAGATAGCGGGTTGATCGCATCCCGCCTCGCCCACGATCTTCGCGGGAATACCAGCAACGGTTTTGCAGGCCGGAACAGGTTGCAGAACCACCGAACCGGCAGCGATACGGCTGCAATGGCCGACTTCGATATTGCCCAGAACCTTTGCCCCGGCCCCAATCAGAACCCCGTTGCCGATTTTGGGGTGGCGCTGTTCCTCTTCCTTGCCGGTCCCGCCCAGCGTCACCGAATGCAACATCGAAACATTATCGCCCACAACCGCTGTTTCACCAATAACGATGGAATGGGCGTGGTCGATCATGATACCCTTGCCGATCTTTGCAGCCGGGTGAATATCGATCCCGAAAATCTCGGACGAGCGCATCTGGAAGAAATAGGCCAGATCAAAGCGGCCCTTTTTCCACAACCAATGCGCAACCCGATAGGCCTGCATCGCCTGATACCCTTTGAAATAAAGGATCGGCTGCAACAGGCGGTGGCATGCGGGGTCACGCTCGTATACGGCCATCAGATCGGCCCGCGCCGCTTCGATCAGATGTGGATCATCGGCGTAGGCTTCATCCACGATCTCTCGCAAGACCATCATCGACATCTCATTCGAGCACAGCTTTGCCGAAATCCGATAGGATAGCGCGCGTTCAAGGCTGCGGTGATGCAGGATACAGGCGTGCACAAGACCACCCATAAGTGGTTCTTTTTCAACGGCCGCGTGGGCCTCGGATGTGATGCGGGTCCAAACCGGATCGACCGGTGTCACATGGCTGCGCTTTTCAAACATGGCTTTTCATCCTTTGCTGCGCCTAGAATGCCATTTAGTGGTAAAAAGACCAAACGCAAACCCGTGATCTGCAATGCAACAAAAATGAATGAGTTCGAAAGCTCATATTTTGAAACAAAAATTCGCGAGCGACTGGCCGAGTTGGAACAGCTTTCAACGTCAGGTCAAAAGGCGCAGGCTGTCGTTGAGCTGGATCAACAGGCAGTTGGCCGTCTGAGTCGCATGGATGCGTTGCAAAATCAGGCCATGGCAAAGGCGCAGCAAACCAATCGTGATATTGAAAAAAGCCGTCTTCAAGCCGCTTTGGTGCGCATTGAAGAAGAGGAATACGGGTATTGCGAGGATTGCGGCGACCGAATTCCGGACGCGCGATTAGCGCTGGACTTGGCCGCCAGCAGATGTGTCAACTGCGCTGCCGGGTGACTAAGAATTTGGAAAGATGGTGCAGAACCGTTTCAAAACATTGACAATATTGCAGATCGTCGAACCCCGGCTCATTCGCCAGGGTTCTGTTTCGAGCAACGGCCATCAGCGAGCCGTTGCCGTAAACGGGATGAAGTCGCCCCGTGCGTTCAAGATGCCTGTCAGCCAGTTCTGCTTCATGAATCATCCGAACGCATAGTCGGGTTCGGTCTGCCTGAGGCGCTGCCAGTAAAGCACGTGCTGCGGCACTGACATCTCCGTGCAAAACCGGTCGCATTAGGCTGATTGTCCCACCAAAAGGCGGGCTGCCAGACCAGGGCCGTAAATGGCCGACACCTGCGCCACTTCGACCTCATATGCACCCGTCAAACCGTCCGCTTCCTTCATTGCTGCAGCATAGGTCCAGCGTGGCTCTGCAATCAGCTCTTCGCGCAGCAAAGTTCCGCCTGCACGGACGCGTATCAGGTAGGATTCGGTTTCTTCGCCCAAGGGAATCTCCAACCCCGACCAATCATCCGCGTCCAGACGCGCGCGTCTGATCCATGAAAACGCATCGCCGGATATCCCTGTTTGAAAGCTTAGGTGTGCCGGAGCGTAAGGGCGCAATCCGTTACCATCGAAAGAAGCGATCAGATGCTGGAAAGACGGATCATCATAACTGCGGTTCACCGGCCCAATGCGGTAGTGTTTGGCCATCCGACGTTCGGTGCGCAACAAATTGGTCTGCTGGACCTGAGAGTCCAGAAGAACAAAAACTGAGCCATCCGGCCAGACATCCGGCATCAGCGCGTCCGTGCCCAACTGCCCCCTAAGGCGCCCAGACACGGCGTAGACACCGGGTGCTTCGAGAACCGCATCGGAAAACTGAAAAACCTCCCAATTGCCCGGCGACCCATCGCCGATCGCGGCCAGGTTAAGGCCATTCAGAACGGAAGCGCGCGGGCGGGCTTCCAACTGACCCGACACCAACTTGATCCGCAGCGCCGGGCCTTCGTCCCAGACACCCGCGCTGGCCCTGTGCAGCGGGGTTTCGGTGACACCAAGAACCGCCTGTCCCTGGATTATGTCGGCCAGCGCGTAAGCTTCGTCACTTGACGAGGCATAGACCGCAGCTGCGCCCGGCCACGGGTCGCTTGTTACCGCCAGATAAGGGGCATGGGGAGTTTCTGCGCCAGTGAACAACGGCAGGTCCAGGAAAACAGGCAGCAAAGGGGTCGGCGCAGCATAGGGTTTCACTGTCGGAGCATCTTCGCGCAGGTCCGAGGCTTTGTAGACACCTTGTTCGACCCGAACCGCCTCGGCCAGTTGCAGCTCCGACGTTTCCAGACGGTCAATGCGGTAGATCGGGCTGTTTTCGACATCCGACAACCGCACCAGATCCCCGGCGCCCAGATGTATCTGCGACGGCGGCAGTGCAAAGCGCACAGTATCACGCGAGGCCCGTGCTTCGCTCAGCCAGCGTTCCGCTGTTTGACGACCTTCCGTTCGCGTCATCGACAACGGCATTTCGTTTACCGAAACGGAATGGGTTTTATCGTCGGGAAGAACGGCTTCTTCCGCGACCAGATCATGGTCCGCGTCCGATTGCACAAAGCGCAGGCGAACCCGGCCGGTCATCTCGGCCTCGGCCTCGCGCCGATGTTCAACCGCACCTTCCAGATCGCTGCTGATCGCCAGATGATCCGGGTTCAGTGCGACCGCACCGTACCCGTCGCGCATCTGGAACCGCAACTGACCGTCCCGTTCAATCGCATCAAACCCGTAGCGCAGCATCAAAGGTTGTAGCGCGGACCGCGCGTTTGTCACATCTTCAATGACATAACCCCGAACCACACCATGAAGCCGCGAAACATCGATGTCCGTCACCCCCGCACCATGGCAGATTTCGGTTACAACCGATGCAAGCGTACGCGACCCGGACCGCCCGTTTAGCCAATGCCCCCTGGCATAGTTTTCACCATCATCCCACTGGCTCTGCAGATTTGGAAAAGTTGGAAACGGGCGGGTATCCCATGCCCAGACATAGGCGTTCGACAAATCCAGCATCGGTGCGCCGTAGATATGTGACACCGGGTTGACCGAGGGATTGCTCCAATACCCAAGGGTCGCCGTCAGATACTGTGCCTGAATGTAGTCATCCCTCAATCCGTTCGAATAAGCCGGCAACAGCGACTCAGAAGACTTGGGGTCCAGAAATTTGTTCGGCTGATTTGTGCCTTTGTCGATTGCCGCGCAGCCCAGTTCTGTAAACCAGATCGGTTTTGAACCCGGCACCCAATCTGTCGGATCGGGCTGTCGCACGCCACCGATCCTTTCGTGATGCGGGTTCGACCACCAATTGCGTATGTCTTTATAGCGCCAGACCCACTCCTCTCCGTGCTCTGCATCTTCGATGGGGGTTCTGATCTGCGCGTCGGCTTCTTCCGGCGACGCATAATACCAGTCATAGCCTTCGCCGCCCTCGATGTTGCTTTGCAGATAATCAAGATCGTAGATAGACCCAGCACCAGCCTCGGCATCCAAATGACGCTCACCGTCGCGCCAATCGGACAGGGGCATGTAGTTGTCGATGCCAATGAAGTCGATATTGTCATCGGCCCAAAGAGGGTCGAGATGAAAATACCTGTCGTCGCTGCCTTCCGGCTGATACCCGAAATACTCGGACCAGTCGGCCGCATAGCCAATCTTCGTCTCGGGCCCCAAAATCTGTCGCACCTCTGCCGCCAATGCCTGTAACTGAGCAACGGCGGGAAACCCCGACGCACCACGGATCTGGGTGAGCCCGCGCATCTCGGACGCAATGCAAAAGGACGACACACCGCCCGCTGCTTTGCACAGCGTAGCGTAATGTAGGATGAACCGGCGCAGACCCCACTCCTGCGGTCCGGAATATGAGATGATGTCCTTTGAGAAAATCCCGCCGTTTCCAAAAAAACCACCGAAACCACCGCTCCCGCTCAACCATTGCAACCCTCCGGGCTCAACACCATCAAAAGAGGTCCCGAAACCACCGTTGAAGATATTCAATCCACCGGTGTTCTTGGCGATTGCAAAGTCCTGTGCGCGCGCTGTCCCGAAGAATGCAGCCACTTTCGCATCTGCCGCAGCTGTCTGATCAGGAGAGCCTTCACGCCCGGGCGCCACATCCAGCGTGATCCGTCCTCGCCATGGCAGTTTCGGTTGACTTGACGCGTTAGACCACGGATCCGGCAAACCGTTATTGGCCAATTGCTCCATCAGGATAAAAGGGTAGAACATGACCCGCTTTCCAGACCGATTCAGATGTCGGATGGCTTCGACCACAGCAGCATCAGCCGGCGTTCCCCCATAGATGGAGCGGCCATTCTCCTTAGCCACAAGCCCTGCCGAGCGTCGGCTCTGATCGGACACAACCCAAGGCATATCCCTGCTGTCTATGTCCTTTTGTTCGACCTTTGGACGGATTTGGCAGCTTCCGCACCTCAAATCATTGCCGAACCACGAGACGACCAATGATGCAGCATCGCAATTGGGCATCTCAGCTTCCAATGCGCGGGTCGAGGACAAAAAATCTGTGGTCCCAGAGGCAGAATGAGCGTTTGCGGCCCAGCTTTTGCCCGCATCCGTGAAATTAACCTGCGAACTGGCCAATGCGTATTCTCCAGTGCCCGGGATCATGGCGACGCCCCGAACGATCTGAGAAAGCGCACGTTCATAGTCCGGCATGTCGCGTTGCGCGGGTCGCACCACCTCGAAAGAGAACTGCGGCACGCGGTTGCCAAAGGCCCCCAGCGGGAAATCTTCAATGACCACATAGGCAGTGCCCCGATAAGCCGGAACGGTCCCGGTCCCTTCGATGGCTTCTATCAACGGATCCGGAAGCTGATCCTGCGTTCCGTGGTATATACGCATGTTGATGCCGGACCGTTCCTGCTCTTCACCGTCCGCCCAAACGCGCGCCACATCCGCAATTTCCCCCGCACCGACTGCAATCGCCAGAGAGATCGAGTAGCTGTAGGTGACAGTTGTGACCTCCGGAGCGCTCGGCGTCCCTTTTCCGCCGCCACCGCCCCCCTCGGTGGTCGTCGTCTTGGTTTCCAGAAAGTCTGACGCCCAGATGACCTGCCCGCCTACGCGCATACGCCCGAAAACCGTGCTGACCGGTGCGCCCTCACCAGTTTCGGTAAGCCTGAATCGATCCACACGCCCGGTTTCGACCACTTCGCTACCGCTGCCCATGACCGACTGGCTGAAGAACCGCTGGTCAATGACCCGCCCGATAGTGGCGCCAACTGCCCGCCCAATGATGGCGGTAGACAAGCCAGCAATCGTGCCGCCAATCGAACCGCCCAGCGCAGCGCCTGCTGCGGAAAGAAGAATAGTAGCCATCAGCGGTCCTCCATCGGGAATTCAAAGCAGGAAACGACCCGGCGCTGCCACGGTGCACTCAGAGCACTCTCGACAACGCCGCGACGGGAATAAGCGTGGATGAAACGAGGCTCAGGCAGAGTTGCAGAGACGATACCGAGATGCTTGGCAACGCTGCCCGTTCGCATCCGGAACAACAGCACATCTCCGGGGGCGAAACGCGACGTTGGCTTTTCAACCAAATGTCGCCGCGCCGCTGCCCACATACGCTCTTCGCCCTGCGGCTCCGACCAATCCAGACTATAGACCGGAACCGCTTCGGGTTCTTGCCCGACCAAAGCGCGCCACACGCCACGCAACAAACCCAAGCAATCCGTTCCCGCCCCTTTGGCCGACGCTTGATGGACATAGGGCGTTCCTAGCCAGGTGCGCGCCTCCGCAACAATTTCCTGTCTGTACAGTGTCACCGCAGGCTCCCTCCGCTGTTGGCTTTACCTTTCTTGGGAACGGCCATGACCCAGTCTTCCCCCGGAAGATCCGGAAAGCCTTGAAAATTCAGAATGTTGTTGAACTTCACACGGCAGGTTTGCATGCGTTTGTCACACCCGGCCCGCAACCGGACGGTGTCGCCTGCAGCTAGGGTTTCACCAAACCCTGACCACAGTGTAATCTCGCGCCCATGTGCCGTTGGACGATCTTGTTTGATTGAGGCCCACAAACCCTTTGCTTTGCCGGTCACGACGTCTACCCGACCGCGTTCAAACCAGCTGTCCGCAAAGGACGCCCCACCTTCCATCAAAAGAACGGTTCCACCGTCAAAGCCGGTGACATTACCGTCGATCCAGTACCCTGGAGTGTCCATATTGAACCGGCAGCTTTGGTCGCCCAGTACGGCCGTACAAGGTTTCTGATAGATACGCCCCAAAGGTCGGTTCAACCGGTCCGTCAAACCGCGCAACTCAGCATGAAACGCACCGCCCGCGCGACGCAATTCACCGATTGAGCCGCGGAACTGCAACACGCGCTGGTCAAGATTGGCCCAATTCACCAACCAAGCCCGCACCTCAGCTCCGTCGAACCGCCCTGTTTCAATATCCTCTTCGCGAATTGATGCATCCGAAAGCGCGCCCATGGCTTCGGTATTGTCAATCGACAGGCCAGTCGCCTGTTCGATTGCAGCCGCCGTCAGCCCGGAACTGGCCTTGAAGTTCAAACCTTCAAACGTCAACTCCATGTCGTGATCGGTAAAACCGTATTCTTGCCCATCCGTGCGCTTGATCGCCCAGCACCGGCAAACTGTTGTCAGGCCGCTTTGCAAATGCGCGTGGAGGCCCTGTGTATCCCCAGTCATCAGACACGTACCTCGACCACAGGAACGTTCGGCACGTCACCGGCCTGGAAACTGGCTACGCTTGTCTGGATCTTGTCGGTGTCGAACCGGACCGGCACGTCGAATTCGAAGCCGGCGGTGATATCAATCTCTTCCGGAGGAGGATCCCCAAACAGGATCTTGCCAGTCGACAGATCCACTTCGAAATCCACTCCCTCGCGGATCTCATCCTGATCCAGTCCCAAACGCACCGTCCCCAGCACCGGTTTGACGACGGGGCGCGCATAGCTGACGCCGCCCGAGCTGTAGGTCTTGATCAACTGAAATTCAGTCGTCACCCCATCCCCTCGGGCAATCACCTGATCCGAGAAATCGACGTCCAATGTGGCCTTGCCGGATTTGAAATCTGACCAATCCTTCCAACGGAACCCGAACATCTGGGCCTGCCGTGCCTCGAAAAACGAAATCAGCGTTTCGATATCGTCCAGAGACCGCATCCCCAATCCAGCATCGTAACGGCGTCGAGAATGCGCCCAAGGCGTGTTGCGTTCTTCGAACCCGTTGGCCAACGTCACGATATCCGTGCGCCGCTCGGGCCCACCGACCGAGCCAAAGCTCAGACTGGCGGGAAATCTTACTTCGTGAAAGTTCATGACCTGCTCCCTGATTTACCTGTTCCGGTTACCGCGGCCCAAAGCCCGGCTCATCTGTGCCGCGATCTGACCCTGAGACCGGCGGAATCCCTGCACGTCCGGGGTCGAGATATTCATCACGACGTTCACAGCCCGGCCTCCCCCCTGCGTCCGAACACCCAGCTTTCCATCTGCGCCACGCGCCAGCGGCATGATCGCCTCGGGGCCCGCCTCGCCCATCAGACCGGTACCACCGCGCATCGGGAACATGGTCGGGCCACTCACAACACCACCATTGGCAAAAGGCATCACCCGGCCCTGACTGAAACTGCCACCGTCTGCAAAAGGCAGAATGCCTTCCACTAGCCCACCGACCGTATTCGCCAACATCCCGCCAAAATGGTCCGTTACTGGCTTTATCGCTGCCGCGTAAGCTGTTTGGATCAGTGAGTTCTTCAAAATGTCCAGCGCATCCGACAAGTTCATGCCGTCCAAAACGACACCGTCGAAGGCTTTGCGCAAACCGCTGGACATACCGCGTTCCAGCGTTGCAACATCTTTGCCGGTTTCCTCAAACGCAGCACTGATGCGCTTCATCTGACTGTCAAACGCTGCTGCCATAGTCGCAGCATCGCCGAGGGAGTCGCCCAGCGCCTCGCCCTGCTCTTGCAGATCATCAAACCCATCACGATCCGTCATCACGCTCTCCTTTAGTCTCATCCGGATAGGCCGCTAGCAGTGAATCCAACCCCGCTCGGTTCATCGCGGGTATACCGGCGTCCTGCCCAAGCATCAGTCGCAACTCTACCGGTGTCAGGCGCCAGAATTGCTCCGGCGTCAGACGCAGCCCCAGAATTCCGGCCCGCATCAAAGCGGGCCAGTCGAACCCGCTCATGTGTCCTCCGGCACCATGAAGGCGCGCGTCAGCAGCTCGGCTGCGGTTCTGGCTGCCATCATTGGGCCGCCCTCAATCTCGGCACGCATCAGATCGGACCGCGTGATGTCCCAACCGCCGCCGCGCAAACCAGCAACGATAAGGGCCAGCACATCCGCACTGGAATAGGCCCCGCCTTCAAACCGCTGTACCAGTTCAACCAGCGACCCCGTGCGCAGCTCCTGTTCCAACTCCGCCAAAGCCCCCAGCGTCAGCTTGAGCACCCGCTGTTCCCCGTCGATGGTCAGTGCCACCTCACCCGTCCAAGGATTGGCCATCAGATCAAAGCGCCGTAAAGGTCAGAGCACCAGCACTGGCCATGCTCATCTCATAGGTCGCCTCACCATTGTGCGAACCTGCGTATTCGATGCTGGTCACCTGAAACGGTCCTTCAACGACACCGAAATCAGGGATAATCACCTGAAAACCGGGTGTTTCCCCGTCAAAGAACAACTGCCGTGCGCGCTCATCTGTCCCTTCGTCTTTGAACACACCCGAGCCCGAGATCGAGGCCGATTTGGCCCCAGCGCCTGACAGCAGTTCGCGCCATCCGCCCTGACTTTCCAGGCTGGTCACATCGACACTTTCCGCGTTGAAACTGATCCGCGTGGCGCGCAGACCCGCGATCGTCTGGAACAGGCCTGTTCCGTTCATATCCACTTTGACCAAAAGGTCTTTTCCGTTCTGGGCAGCCATGTGCTCTCTCCGTTGATTGCTTAGTCGTCTTCCACGCGGGCGCGGAATCTCAGGTCGATCTGGCGGATTGCGCCGCCCGTTCCTGCGCGCCTGGCCGACGCACGCTCGAACCACAGCCCCACAAGGCGGCCACGGTCCAAGGTCAGCTCTGCACCATCCAGCGCGTCACATACCGCACCAGCCAGGGCCTTGGCGCCGCCGAACCCCGCCGCCTCGGTGACCACCGAAATCGTGAACCGATGCAGCGCCCCTGCGCCGGATCGGTCCGAGGCTTCCCGAACCTCTTCGGGACCGAGCGTCACATAGGTTTCGGGAACCGTTCCCGTCGGCACAGCGTCATAGATCGCACCGCCAGATTGGGCGCTTACCTCTGTATCGCCTGAAAGTTGTTGAAACACCGCCGCCTGTAGGGCGGCTGAAACGCCATAACTCATGCCGCCACCTCTTCATCTGCAAAGCAGGTCAGGTATCGACCTTTCGGATCACAATCCGCGACCGCGCGGATGACAAACCGTCGGGTGCCTTCGACAAACCTTTGATCCGGGGTTGGCCGCATTGACGATCCCTCGGGCGCGCCTCGCACAACGATGCGATAGCCCACGCGCGATACCGGTACCCCAGCGATTGACCGCTCAGTTCCGCTGCGCGCCGTCACCTCAGCCCAAAGGGCGCCCAGCGGCTGCCACGTCTCCGTGAACCCGCCCGCCGCATCGGCCACGCGCACGGGGGCCTCCAGCACCAGTTTTCGGTTTAAACGCGGCGAGGTCATTGACCCGCTCCCAAGCCAAAACGCACCATCCGATAGCGTTGGATCAGGCTGGTCACACCGAACGGCATACAGCCATCGCTCAGCCCCGTTTCATCGCGGTATTCGTAATAGTGCGCAGCAAGCAGCAAAACTGCCTGCCCCAGATCGGCGGGCAGACCGGCCCAATCTGCGGCCATTCCGGCTGTGAAATCGATCTTCACCCGACTACCTGTCGACACCTTCGGCAACACAGACCCCGCCGGTCGCAGCCGAGGACGCTGACTGTCGCGTTCCAACCGATATTCATCCGCATCAACAACACTGTCTTCGCCGACCGCATCGGTCACTGTCACCGCGTCAACAGACCGAACCGGAGCAACTGGCAAAACTTCACCCGCCGCTTCGCGCCAACCATTCAAGCTCCAGGAAAAAGCGCGCTCAATCAGCACCTTGCCCGTGCGCGCCTCAATCGCTGCAATCGCCGCCCGCAGAAAGCCCTTCAATACTTCGTCTTGCACATTGTCCTCGGCAAAGCCCGTGCCCAGCCGCAGATGCACCTTGAACTGATCCACCGGTAGCGCCGCATCCGCGATGGCGGTTTCTTCGATCAACATCATCCATTCACTCCGCAATCTCGGACCCCTCCGGGGCCGTATCCTTGGAAAATGACGGGCACGCGCCGCCCCACGTTGCTCGGACGGAGGGGAGCAGCTAGACAACGCGAGGGATCTCACCCCGGCCCGCGCCCGCCGCCCGAGGGGCCACAGGCCCCCCGGATCCGTCACCGCTTAGGCAGTGCCGAATTTCAGCAGCTTGATCGCGGCAAAGTCGCTGACGTCGCCACCCACGCGTTTGGTGGCGTAGAACAGAACATGCGGCTTGGCGCTGAACGGATCGCGCAGAACGCGCAGGTCAGGGCGTTCGGCGATGGTGTAGCCGGCCCGGAAGTCGCCAAACGCAATCGCAAAGCTGTCCGAAGCCGCATCCGGCATGTCTTCGGCAATCAGCACCGGATACCCCATCAGACGCGCAGGCTCGCCAGCGGCCAGACCATCCGACCATAGGAAGCGGCCATCGCTATCCTTCAACTTACGGATCAGGCCCGCGGTTTTCGAGTTCATCACGAAAGTGCCGTTGACGCGGTACTGCGCGCCCAGCGCGTAGACCACATCGACAATCGCGTCCGCATCGATACCGCCGTCAATGCCGGTCGCAACATAGCCCAGACTACCCCAGGACCAGCCGTCATTTGGCACCGCGCGATGGATCATCAGACCCTTCGGCTTGTCGACACCATCGCCATTGATAAAGGCCGAAGCTTCAGCACGCGCGAACTTGTCCGCAATACGACCGGCCAGCCAGCTCTCGACGTCAAACGCACTGTCATCCAGCAGACGTTGCGATGCTTTGGGCAATGCGCTCAGCTCGTGCAGCGGGATTGAAATGCGGTCAATCGAAGGAGTACCGGTTTCCGCCGCAGCCGCGTTTTCATCGGCCCAACCCGCGCCGACATCTGTGTGGTCGATCAGCACGTCAAACGAGTTCGCCTCAACATTCACCACCGACGCAATCGAACGGATCGAAGCGGTCGAGTTCAGCACCGATTTGATGGTCTCGGCGGTTTGTGGATCAACCAGATAGCCACCATCGCTGTTAACGGCCGTCGAAAGCGATTTCGACTCCATCTCAAGCCCGCGCAAACCGTCATCCTCACCCGAGCGCACATAGGTGTCAAAGGCCTTCTGATGCGGTGCACCGTCTTCGATCGAGGCCGCAAGATGCGGACGCGCCGTGATGGTTGATTTACGATCCAGCATGGTCAGTCGCTCTTCTGTTTGTTGCAGTTTGGTTTTAACGTCGGCCTTAAGGCCCTTGAATTCATTCACGAAGCCAGCCATCGCCTGCTTCACCTCATGAACGAGGGGCGCACCCTCTCCGGCCAAGGCCGGGGTTTCGGTCTTGCTCATCAGCATGTCCTGTTCTGAGTAGGTATTGAGGCGCGCTAGGTCCGCGCCAACTCCTGCCGAGCGCTGTCGAACACCTCGGCAATACTGCGCCAGGTGTCCTCGGCGCCAAGGTCGCTCCCCTTCGCCGCCACCCGCGCACTGGGCAGCATTGGAAAGGTCACCAAAGACACTTCCCAAAGCTCCAGTTCGGTCAGGACTCGCTGGCCCTTGTCATTCTTCACGGCCCGCTTGGTGCGATAGCCAATCGAAAGGCCATCCATAGCCCCCGCCCGGATCAGTTCCGCCGCCTCACGACCTTTCTGCGTGCTTTCCAGCAGGCGCCCCTTGACCACAAGGCCCTTGTCATCCTCACGCACCTCGTCCCAGACGCCGATGGGCTGCGCCGGATCGTGCTGCCACAGCATCTTGACCCGCTGATCCGCTTTGGCGAGCCCCTCCAGCGAGTCACTATACGCGCCCCGCTGCACAACATCGCTACCCTGATCGACCTGTCCGAACAGGCTGGCATAGCCCTCGATCACCGCGTCCTCGGACACCGACAATCCGTCTCCGAACCGTGCGAATTTATGTTCTAAATCCATGAACTTCTCCATGTAACTCACTGACCTTAAGGCGTTACCGCAAGGAATGACTGAAACGCCTGCGCCAGGATGACCGCCGCCACACCGTAAACCGTCAGCCACAACCGACGTTCCAGTCGTTCCATCATCTCTTCGATCTGATCCAACCGCCTGCACAGATGTGCATGCTGTATCTCGGCCACCCGCTCATGCGCGGCCAGACGCAAGCCCGGCGCGCATTCGAACGAGGGATACCCCTCAGCCATCGGCACGCTCCGGCAGCCCCAACAAGGCGCGTTTCTCGGCGCCCGTCAGGAAATCTGCCCCGTTGACCCGCGCCCATTGCGCATCCCGCTCAGCCGACAGTGCAGGCACCTGATCCAGATCGGGCTTCAGCATCAGATCCTCGCCAGTAAAGCCCGAAAGCCAGTCCGACACCGCCGCCGCCACCCGCGTCACCAGGGGCAGCACGGTCAGGCGATAGAACGCCCGGTTGGCCTCCTGATAGTTCGAATAGGTCGCGTCGCCCTGTATCCCCAGCAGCATCGGCGGGACACCGAAGGCCAGCGCGATCTCGCGGGCGGCGGCTTCCTTGGTCTTTTGAAACTCCATATCGGATGGAGAGAAACCCATCGGCTTCCAATCCAGCCCCCCTTCCAGAACCATCGGCCGTCCGGCATTGCGCGCCCCGCGATAGTTCTGTTCGATCTCATCTGACAGACGGCGGAACTGATCCTCGGCCATCACTCCATGGCCATCGCCCTTCCACACCAGCGCCCCCGAAGGACGCGCCGCATTGTCCAGCAGAGATTTCGACCACCGCGATGCGCTGTTATGCACATCAATCGCCATCGCCGCCGCCTGCATCGGCGAGAACCCATAATGATCATCCTGAGGGTGGAACGACTTGATATGGCAGATATTTTCCGCCGCAAACCGGTGCTTCTTAGCACCCACAGCGTAATCATATGCCTTGGGCCACCCATCCGCCCCGGGCACCACGCTCATCCGATCCGAGCGCAAAACATGCAGCTCAACCGGCAAGCCTTCCTCTGCCTGAACCGCCTCAACATAAGCATTTCCCGACAGCAGCAATTGCCCGAACAAGGCCTCCATCAACTCCGCCCGCCCCTGCGCCGCATTCGGACGCCGCATCAGGCTCAGGACCGGATGCACATCAAACCGCTGCACTTGATCCTGCAGCACCAAAGGCAAAGCCGCCGCCGCCTCGGCAATCAGCTTGACCGAGCGAAACCCCACCGGGTTCCCCGAAAACCCCGTCCGCGTCAGCGACACCGCATCTCTGGGGCTCCACGCAACGCGCCCCCCCGTCTGCCACGCCACCACAGGCCCCGCCGCGCTTGCCTTCGCCTCGGGCGCTTCGCCAGCCGATCCACGACGCAAGAAATCGAATACCATCTGTGCTCCTTTCTGCCGCCGCTCTGCCCGGCTTGTTGAAAGGAGTTATGACGGAAAGAAGTTTAAGCCTTGGGAACGGGGCGTTCGGGGGTTGGGCAACGGCAGCCTTGATCCGATACTGCGATCCGACGTGGCTACATCTTCAAATTGCTGCTGCCATGAAGAAAACGGCCATTCAAACCTCAGCAACGTAAGACCAGATACAGAATGTGTAAGCGCAACCGAAGTCGCCCCGCAACATTACTGTGTTTCTGCTGCGATCTTTCTATCTAGCGAAGCCGCTCTCGGAATCTTGCTCAAGTAAGGTACTTTAGTTGGGTCTTGACCGAGCCACTTTGCAAAATGCTCAGGATAGTACCTACCACGATCAGGTATCACAAGCGGAGCGCTGCCTGCCTTCAAGTTGTACGGATTGCCTTTCAATATGTCCGTGTTCGAATAAGGCGCAGAAGAGCACTCCCACGATCCGCCACTCTGTTTGGTTACTGGATTGAAAGTGTTTACACCATACCGATGGCAAAGCTTTGGGCTAGAAGTACCTCTTGCTTGCACCTGCCAATCCCCAACAACCATTCGACTATTGCCTGGATACCAAAGATACGATTTACCGTTTGGCGCATAGTATTCAACCTGCGTTCCATGTTGTTGAATGAACTGATTTGGATCTCGGTAAACCACGGTGGAATTCGAAATGGCTTTCTCCAGTGCAACCGGAGAACTAACGATCTCTCGCCGCAGCAAGAATTCCTGTCGCTCTTCGGGCGTAACCGGATCGCACGCAGCTAGAAAAAGTGTTAGTAAAGCTGCAAAAATCAAGCTTGAAATCTTCGATTGAATCGCCATTAAAGTGTTCCCGGTTCCGACAGTAAATTTTATCTCTGCTGAAACCTCTATACGAAGAGAACCGGGTTACAAGAGCGGAAACCATGCAATTTTGAAGGTGTTGTAAGTGTTCAAAGTGGTTATTCAGCATTGCAAACAATCGAACACAATCGTTACAAACTCCGCACCCTAGGCCACCGATACGCCCCCGCAGGCCCCACAATCAACTCATGCAGCGCCCAGACCAGCGCGTCGACCCGGTCAGGCGAGCCCTGCCCCTCGAACCCGCGCGCGGTCATCTGGCACATCTGCTCTTCCAGCGCGCCCAGCCCGGCCAAATGCGCCACTCGTCCCTGCTCGTACAAAGCCGCCACGGGCTCAGCCCGCGCGACCTTGCCGCGTGAGGCCCGTACCGCCCGGAACGGGACCAGAGGGTCCACCTGCCGCACCACCTCTTCCACCAGTTGCCCGCCCTGATTGACCTCGGCCACCAGCCGTTCGGCGCCGAACTCATCCATCGCGTCAATCGCCGCCTGCGCCCAGCCCGCCGGGCCAACGCCCTGAACGGTGCGGTCAGCCAGCACATAGGCGCGCCACTCCTCGGGCGGACCCTGTAGCTGAGCCCCCACAACCACGATCCCGCAGGCGTCCGCGCCAGAACCAGACGTCACCGCCGGGTCCAGCGCCACGACGATGCGATCCAATGCAGGCACCCGATCCACCCGCGCAGCATCCAGCATCGATCCCGTCCACAACGCACCCTCAGCATCCGACAACAGCACCCCGTCCAATTCCTGCCGCCCCAGCCGCGTGCCTGCATATCGCGCGCGCACTTCCTGCAAGAACGACTCCGCCAGATTGGCCCGGTTCGCCTCAGTCGGCGCATGGGTCTGCACGGTGGAGGGAGACGCCAGCAAATCCTTCAATACCTTCACATTGCGCGGCGTCGTGGTCACACAGACCCGAGGCTGCTCCCCCAACCGCAACGCAAATTGCAACATATCCCAGGTCTCTCCAGCCTTCTTCCACTTGGCCAGCTCATCCACCCAGGCTGCATCAAACTGGGGGCCACGCAACCCCTCCGGATCATGTGCCGAAAACGCCTGCGCCTCGGCCCCGTTGGGCCAAATCAGCTTGCGCTCGGATGCCTTCCACGAAGGTCGCCGGTCCGGCGGCGAGCACTGCAATATCCCGCTATCGCCAAAGATCATCACATCGCGCACCTGATCGAAGGTCTCGCCGACCAACGCCACCCGGCTGGCATCTCCGCGATCCAACGGCTTCGACCCTTCAACCATTGACCGCACCCATTCAGCCCCGGCCCGCGTTTTACCAGCCCCTCGCCCGCCCATAATCACCCAGGACCGCCAATCACCCTCGGGTGGCAATTGATGCGGCAGCGCCCAAAACTCAAACAGGAAAGGGAGGGCACACAGCCCCCCCTCCCCGATCTCACTCAGAAATCTCTCCCGCACCGCAGCATCGGCGGAGGCGAGCCAACCTGCACCCGATTTCAAATCGAGCGCGCTCAAGGTCGAGCGCATATCCCCCTTGGGCAATTCCGGCTTGTCTGTGATGTTGTTCGACAAAGCTTGTCTCCACTTTCTGACAACTTCGGATCAGCCCCTCTAACTGCCCGAGTTGCCTTGCTGAACCAGCAAGATCTGCATCCTCCCCGGCACCGATCTGTTTGCGCAGGTCTTCCGCCGCTTGCCGCAGATCGCGAATGGACCTCTCAAGCGACTGCAACAAATCAGCCGTCTGGGAAATCCGCTCTTCCGGGGTAATCAAAGTCATGTTTGCCTGTGACCTCATGCGTGAGTTTTCTCCGCACGAGAGAAACGAAAAACGGCCGCCGGGTTTCCCCGTGGCCGTTGCCCACTTCTTCTAGCATGACACAATTCATACGGATTTAAGTACTCAATGTCAATTAGTTACGCAACACGAACGCAACAGGGAGCGTACGCAGAAGTAAGATTTTTAGCCCCCAGCTTAGCTGCTATTCGAATGCTCTTCTCTTTCAAAAAAACCATTAAAACCGCGCCCATGTTTCAGGACGTCATTTAAAGCCGGGCTAAGAAACGCGTTAAATTTGACACCCTCACTGCCAACACCCGGCTCCATTTTCAAATGCCAGCTTGACAATCCTTCCCTCAACCCTCATGTGCGCTCAAAACACAGCGCTGCTGCGTGAGCCTGAGCGGACCTCTTCCGCCCCACAGCGCCCGACTCACCCATAGTTCCCCATCACGCAGGGTTCTTGACGCGACGGCCGGATGGCGCAGGATTCACCTGCTCGTCCCGAGGTCTCGCACAACCCCTGCCGGTCGCCAGAGCGCGACCTCGTTTGACCTGCCCGTGGGCCAATGCTCCTGGCTGTAAAGGATAAATATTTGTTCGACTTTGATATGCTGGGCCTCGCCCCGGCACTTAACAAGGCGTTGAAAAACGCCAACTTCACGCAACCTACCCCGATCCAGAACCAAGCCATTCCGCTTGCGCTGAACGGCCACGACATTCTGGGTCTAGCCCAAACCGGTACCGGTAAGACACTGGCCTTTGGCCTGCCTCTGATTGATCACTTGTTGGCTCAGCCTGGAAAACCTGATCCCAAGACGGCCAAGGCGTTGATCCTTGCGCCAACCCGTGAACTGGTGAACCAGATCGCCGACAGCCTGCGCGTCTTGACAAAAGGCACCAAGCTGCGCGTCGGTACAGTTGTGGGCGGACAATCGATCAACAAGCAGATCATGTTCCTGGCGCGTGGCACAGACATTCTGGTCGCCACTCCGGGCCGCCTGATTGACCTGATGGATCGTGGCGCAGTCGATCTCGGCTCGGTTCGCCATCTGGTTCTGGACGAAGCTGACCAGATGCTGGATCTGGGGTTTATCCACGCCCTGCGCAAAATTGCACCAGCTCTGGGCACTCCGCGCCAAACCATGCTGTTCTCCGCAACCATGCCAAAACAGATGGAAGAGCTCAGCCGCGCGTATCTGACCAACCCTCAACGGGTTCAGGTATCGCCTCCAGGCAAGGCCGCTGACAAGATCACGCAGTCGCTGAACTTCGTTTCGAAACCCGGAAAACCTGACAAATTGCGTGAAATCCTGTCGCAAGACAGAGATGCGCTGACATTGGTATTCACCCGCACCAAACACGGCGCTGAACGTTTGATGAAGGGGCTGGTGGCCGATGGGTACAACGCTGCTTCGATCCACGGCAACAAAAGCCAGGGACAGCGCGACCGCGCGATCAAGGCGTTTCGCGAAGGTGAGGTGACCATTCTGGTGGCGACCGACGTCGCCGCGCGTGGCATCGACATCCCCGGTGTTGCCTATGTGATCAATTTCGACCTGCCCGAAGTGCCGGACAACTATGTTCACCGCATCGGCCGCACGGCCCGTGCCGGACGCGAAGGTGAGGCTATTGCCTTCTGCGCCCCCGAAGAAGTCGATCTGCTGCGTCAGATACAGAAGCTGATGAAAATCGAAATTCCGGTGGCAAGCGGCACCATGCCCGAAGGGGTTGAGCCCCAAAAACCAGCGCGCCGCCAAAACAATCGCCGTCGCGGGTTCAAACCCAAACCAGCCAATGGCGATGGCAAACCTTCGGCGGGAAAGGGTCGTCGACCCCGCCGCAGACGTCCCGCTGCTTAACACCAAAACGCAATGCAAAAAGAAACGCCGACGTCAGATATCCCTCTGACGTCGGCGTTTCTATTGGCCACTTTGGCGGTTCGGTTTAGTTGCCCGAGTTTCGTTCGGCTTCTATCTCGCGCCACTTGGCTACGTTTCGGTTGTGCTCCTGCAACGTCTCTGCAAACGCATGTCCGCCCGTGCCATCGGCCACAAAGAACACAAAGCTGGTATCATCCGGCGCAACGGCGGCTTCAAGACTTGCCAACCCAGGGTTTGCAATCGGGGTCGGCGGCAACCCATCGATTTGATACGTGTTCCACGGCGTTGGGCGATTCAACTCGCTGCGCCGCAAACCCCGACCCAAAGTGCCCTGCCCCTTGGTCACGCCGTAAATCACCGTTGGGTCCGTCTGAAGACGCATACCCTGATTCAGTCGGTTCACGAAAACGCTGGCCACTTGTCCGCGCTCTTCGGGAACACCGGTTTCCTTTTCGATGATCGACGCAAGGATCAGCATCTCTTCGGGGCTTTCCAGCGGCAAACCGTCTTGACGGCTTTCCCAAACCGCATTGATCCGAAGCTGCTGTTTGTCTTGCATGGCTTGCAGAACTTCGTTGCGGTCCTGCCCGGCCACAACGTCATAACTGTCCGGGGCCAACATGCCCTCAGCCGGGATCTCAGTGACTTCTCCGGTCAGCGCTTCAAAGGACTTCAACGCTTCAACCACCTGCCACGAGGTCACGCCTTCGGCCAAGGACACGCGATACCTGGTATCGGCCTCGTTGCGTTTTTCGGTATAGGCTTCTGGCGCCTCTTCCTCCAACGCATCGAAAGACGCGATTTCATCAAAATCCAACGTCGCCGGGTTCAGCTCGCGCACCCGTGTCTGGGCACGGGTCACGCCAATGCGGTATTCGATCTCGGATCCGCAGGTGCTTGCACCGCTGCTGGTAATCTCAGCGATGATCTGCTCCATCGACGCACCTTCGCGTACCAGAAAGCTACCGGCTTTCAGCTGCTGCGCCCGGTCTGTGTAATCCGCAGCCATGCGGAACAATGTTGCATTGCGGATCGCGCCCTGGTCTTCCAGTTCCTGACTGACACGCGTCATATTCGATCCGCTTCTGACCTGCAGGCAGATTGCGGTTTCAAGCGGGCCCTCCGCTTTGTATTGAGATTGCCCCCAAAGGATCAGACCACCCATCAGGAACAGGCCGACCACCAACATGGTCAGCGCGTTCGAAGCAATGGCCCGCCACATTTAGCTGACCTTTCCGAAGATTACACTGGCATTGGTACCGCCAAACCCGAACGAGTTTGACAGGGCCACGTTGATCTCACGCTCACGCTTTGCGTTGGGCGCCAGATCAATCGGCGTTTCGACAGCTGGGTTGTCCAAGTTGATCGTCGGCGGCGCGACCTGATCGCGGATCGCGAGGATCGAGAAGATTGCTTCAATCGCACCCGCAGCACCCAGCAAGTGCCCGGTGGCCGACTTCGTCGAGGTCATTGTGGCGTTCGACGCATGATCGCCCAGCAGGCGCTCCACCGCACCCAGCTCAATCGTATCCGCCATGGTCGAGGTGCCATGCGCGTTGATATAGTCCAGATCTTTCGGCTCCAGCCCCGCACTGCGCAGAGCAGCTTTCATCGAACGTTCTGCCCCATCGCCATCCTCTGACGGCGCAGTGATGTGATACGCATCACCCGACATGCCATAACCCAGAACTTCGGCGTAAATCTTGGCGCCACGTGCCTTGGCGTGTTCGTAGTCTTCCAACACCACGATGCCCGCGCCCTCGCCCATGACGAACCCGTCGCGGTCGACGTCATAGGGACGGCTGGCTTTCTTCGGGTCGTCTGCATATTTCGTCGACAGCGCCTTACAGGCGTTGAAACCTGCAATCCCGATCTCGCAGATGCAGCCTTCGCCGCCACCAGCAACCATGACATCCGCATCACCCGCGCGGATAATACGGCTGGCATCGCCAATCGCATGGGCGCCAGTCGAACAGGCCGTCACAACAGAGTGGTTCGGCCCCTTGAACCCGTGGCGGATCGACACCTGACCCGAAGCCAGATTGATCAGAGCACCCGGAATAAAGAACGGCGACACCCGACGCGGGCCTTTGTCGCGGATCAGGTTGGCGGTGTTGGCAATCGAGCCCAGCCCACCGATACCCGAACCAATCAGAACACCTGTCCGCAGACGGTCTTCCTCATCCTCCGGCAACCAGTTGGCGTCCTTGCAGGCCATTTCCGCGGCCGCAATCGAATACAGAATGAAATCTTCGATCTTGCGCTGTTCTTTCGGCGGCATCCAATCATCGGGATTGAACGTTCCGTTGGTGCCATCGCCACGTGGCACCTCGCAGGCATAGGTCGTTGTGACCCCGCTGCCGACAGCATCAAAATGCGTGATGGGGCCTGCGCCGGACTCTCCGTCCAGCAGCCGCGACCAGGTTTCTTCGACCCCACTGGCCAAAGGAGTGACCAATCCAAGACCGGTTACAACGACTCTGCGCATGAAGTGCCTCTTGCCTGCTTCCTGTTATGAGAACCGCTCATACCCCTTCCCGGGGTCCGGGGGCAAGAGCAAGGGCGAATTCCGCGCCGGCATCCCGCCGCCGATCACCCAAAGAAATACCGATTATGGGGAAAACGGGGTAACCGCCCTTTTAGGCTCGCTGCAAAAAAGGGCGGTAAGGTTTATTGGAACTGCGCCACCGGCTCGTGTGCGGCCTTAGCCATCTCAAGAGCATCTGACAATTCCAGCGATTTACGGAACAGCGCACGTCCGACAATTGCGCCCGAGATGTTCGGAATATACGCCAGACGGGAAATATCGTCCGCCGTACGCACAACACCGCTTGCAATCACTGGGGTCCTCGAATGCTCAGCGATTCCGGAAATCAGACCAAGCTGAGCGTCTACATCTTCCATGTCACTGTCGATATCCGTCACGACAATTGCGGCAAATGGCACACCTTCGAATGCGTCGATAAACGCTTCTGGCGTAAATGCACTTTGGTTGCGCCAGCCATCTGTCATGACATAACCCTGCCAGACGTCGACAGACAGCACGATTTGGTCCGGGTAGAGCTTGGCCAGTTCTTTAACCAGATTCGGCTCCAGCGCGGCCAATGTGCCGATGACAACACGCCCTACCCCTTTGTCGATCCAGTGCTCCACCTGTTCCCGCGTGCGCACACCACCGGCCAATTGCACGGGAATCTCTGCGCCGCGAATGATCTCCTCGACCAGTGCGACGTTGGTGTTCTTGCCTTCAATCGCGTCGAAATCGGTCAGATGCATCCATTCAGCACCCGCCTCGGCCCAGCTCCGCGCGGTTTCAACCGGATTCACGTGCCAGATCATCGCGTTATCCAGACGGCCTTTGTCCAGCGTGACACACCGGCCGTTCTGCAGTTCCATCGTGGGGTAAATCCTCATGAGCTTGTTCCTCCGCTCAATCGCTCTGAAAATCCCCGGTAGCATAGATCGGGCGTACCAAACCCGATTTACCGGGATCGGCACAGTTTAGCCATTTTGCGGCATATCGGCGAAGTGGCGGGATTACGCGCGGGCGGGTGGTCCGTTGCGCCGTAACAAATGCACCGGGGTTTCATTATACACCCCTTCGCGCATCAAAACATAGCCAAGCTTTTTGGCCAGCTTCTGGGAAGACAGATTGGATGCATTCACCATCGCGACCAAAGGCCCGGGAATCACACGGTCGAACCAGTCATGAGCCGCCTTGGCCGCCTCATACCCCAACCCTTGACCCTGTGCTTCGGGGGCCAGAATCCAACCTGCTTCGGGAAAGCCATCAAAATCCTCGCCCAAACGTCGGTTGCCATAAAAGAACCCCGCCTGCCCAATCAGCTTACGCGTCGATTGCTGCATCACGCCCCACTGGCCAAACCCGGCCATTTGCCAGTGCCCGGCATTACGCAGAAAAGAGTCCCACGCTTCGCCACGCGATCGGGGCGTCCCACCAATGTGCTGCACGACACATGGATCACGCCAGATTTCGGCGAACCGTTCAAAATCCTCGGGACGCATGGCGCAGAGCGTCAAACGTGCGGTATTTATCATTGGAGTGGATCTTATCATGCCCTGTCCACTTTGAGTTTTGCCTCAATGGAAACAGTGCGCAGTGGAAAATGGCCACGCAAGCCCGAATTTTGCGCGGACATAAAAAAACGGCGCCTCCGTTGCCCGGAAGCGCCGCTTTTGATCAGAAGGAAACGTTTAGGACGCTTCGCTGATGAACTTGACCGCGTCGCCGAAGGTCTGGATGGTTTCGGCTGCGTCATCGGGGATCTCGATGCCGAACTCTTCTTCGAAGGCCATAACCAGCTCAACGGTGTCCAGGCTGTCTGCGCCCAGATCGTCGATGAAAGACGCGTTTTCTACGACTTTGTCTTCTTCAACACCCAGGTGCTCAACAACGATCTTCTTAACGCGATCTGCGACGTCGCTCATGTCTATTCCTCATTCCTTTACAGGGCGGTCTGCCCGATTCTGCCCTTGCCCGCACGGGTTGGCCTTGATTTGCCCGTTTCGGGCGGTTTGGGTCCCGGTTAACCGGGAAGTAGAAGGCCGACCTGACAGACCGGCCCCGCATAGATGCGCCGCCTATAGCATAGTCGACGCAAGAGGCAAACGCTTTCGCGTTCGCCCCTGTCGCGATCACAACATGGCCATACCGCCGTTCACATGCAAGGTACTTCCAGTGACATAGCCCGCCTCGGGGCTGGCAAGGTACAAAACAGCCGCAGCGATTTCTTTGGGATCGCCCATGCGACCCGCCGGAACCTTGACCAGCAGACCCTTCTTCTGTTCCTCGGTCAGCTTCTCGGTCATTGCCGTCGTGATGAAACCCGGTGCCACAGCGTTCACGGTGATCCCGCGCGTTGCAACTTCGTGGGCCAAGGCCTTGGAAAAACCGATCATTCCGGCCTTTGACGCAGCATAGTTCGCCTGCCCGGGGTTGCCGATTGCGGCCACCACGGACGAGACATTCACGATCCGGCCCCAGCGCGATTTCATCATGCCCCGGATCACACCTTTGCACAGTTTCATGGTCGAGGTCATGTTCACGTCAATAACGCTCTGCCATTCTTCGTCGGACATGCGCATGAACAGGTTGTCGCGTGTGATTCCGGCGTTGTTGACCAAAATGTCCACCGATCCCATCGCCGCGGCCGCTTGTTTTGGCAACGCCTCCACAGCTTCCGGATCGCTCAGATTGCAGGGCAGCACATGCGCGCGTTCACCCAGATCATCTGCCAGAGCCTGCAGTGGTTCGACTCGCGTACCGGACAACCCAACCGTTGCACCCGCGCCGTGCAATGCACGCGCAATGTCGCCACCGATACCACCCGATGCACCGGTGATCAGCGCATTCTTACCTGTCAAATCAAACATACAGTTTCCCTCTTGGTGCGTCGGCAAAGACGCGCATTTCGCTTACGATTCGGCCTGAAGGGCCTTTTGAACATCTTCCGGCGTGCCCACTGCTTTGCCTGCAATGGCACGGTCGATCTTGCGGATCATGCCAGACAGCGCTTTGCCAGCGCCGATCTCCCATGTCTCGGTCACACCCTGCGCCGCCATGTATTGCACGCTTTCGCGCCAGCGGACCGATCCCGTCACCTGTTCGACAAGCAACTGCCGGATCAAATCCGGGTCACTGACCGCCTCGGCGCGTACGTTCGCCACCAAAGGCACAGCCGGTGCCTTGATTTCGACCGCAGCAAGGGCTTCCGCCATTACATCTGCAGCAGGTTGCATCAGCGCACAGTGAAATGGAGCACTTACGGGCAACATAACAGCCCGTTTGGCGCCTTTTTCTTTGGCGATCTCGGCAGCGCGCTCAACAGCAGCCTTTGAACCAGACACGACAACTTGGGTTGGATCGTTATCATTTGCCGCCTGACACACTTCGCCCTGCGCGGCCTCTTCAGCAACAGCGTGCACGGCTTCAAGGTCCAAGCCAAGAATGGCGGCCATCGCACCCTCGCCCACAGGCACGGCGTTTTGCATCGCCTGACCTCTGGTGCGCAACAGGCGCGCGGTGTCGGCGACCGACAATGCTCCAGCAGCGGCCAAAGCGGAATATTCACCAAGCGAGTGCCCCGCCACAAAAGCGGCTTTGCTGATCGAAATGCCCTCGGCCGCCAAGGCGCGCATTGCGGCCATCGACGTTGCCATCAATGCGGGCTGCGCATTCTGTGTCAGCGTCAACTCGGCAATGTCGCCTTCCCAGATAAGGCTGCTCAGTTTCTCACCCAGAGCGTCGTCCACCTCATCAAAGATGGATTGAGCCGCGGGGTAAGCTTCGGCCAAGGCTTTGCCCATACCGATTGTCTGGGCGCCCTGCCCCGGAAAAACGAACGCGAGTGTCATTGCAACCTCATGCATACTGTTAGGTTGCGGCGGGGTGTAAACTGACTGCTCGTCTGGCACAAGCGCTGCCTGCATTCTGCATTCTGGCACCGTTGCTGTGCGTCCGCGCTTACTTGTGTCAGCCTCACGCGTCTTTACGTTGGACGCGACAGAGAATCCCGGAGTCTTACTTACATGGCCGCGACCAATTCCTTTTCCAGATACGGAAGCGTTGCAAAGACGTTTCACTGGCTGACAGCCCTGCTGATCCTGACGGCCCTGCCGCTCGGCTGGATCGCAGATAATTTGGCGTATGCGGTTCTTCACACAGACACCGCCCCTACCGAGGCCGAGATCGCCAACGCCGCGCGCGTCTTCTCGCTGCACAAAACTGTAGGGATCGCTGTCTTCTTCGTGGCATTGGTGCGCATTTTGTGGGCTTTCACACAAACAAAGCCCGGCCTGTTAAATGCAGACAACAAGCCCGAGGCCTTTGCGGCGGAAACCGTTCATTGGCTTTTATACGGGTCGCTGGTTCTTGTTCCACTCAGCGGATGGATCCACCACGCCGCGACAGAAGGGTTTGCTCCGATCCTCTGGCCTTTCGGGCAAAACCTGCCATTTGTTCCCAAGTCCGAAGCCGTGGCCGAGATGACCGGAGTCCTTCACTGGCTGTTCATGTGGGTTCTGGTCGGTTCATTGGCCCTGCACATTGTGGGGGCGCTGAAACATCACGTCATCGATAAGGACAGTACATTGCGAAGAATGCTGCCTGGTCATTCGGACGCACCAGAGCCGCCGCATCAACATCATTCACTTGTCCCGGCGATTGCTGCCGTGGCGGTTTGGGCCGTGGTACTGACTGGCGGCTGGGTCACAGGTGAATTCGCACGCGAAGCCGACGATGCCGATATCGAACTCGCCGAAGTTCAATCTGACTGGCAAGTGCAGACCGGGGCCTTGTCTATAACAATTTCTCAATTGGGAAGCCCCGTCACCGGATCTTTTGCCGACTGGACCGCAGCCATTACCTTCGACGAACCCGCTCAAGCCGGACCCGCTGGATCAGTGGACGTCACCATAGCCATCGGCTCGCTAAGCCTCGGGTCGGTCACTGATCAGGCTATGGGTTCCGATTTTTTTGACACATCGCAATTCCCTACGGCTCAATTCACCGCAGAAGTGTTCAAGACCGAAACCGGGTACGAAGCCCGCGGCCCGCTGACCATCCGCGACAAAACGATGGATATCGTTCTGCCGTTTTCGCTGGACCTTCAGGGCGATACCGCCACCATGTCGGGTTCTGTTGAACTGAACCGGTTGGATTTTAACGTCGGCACGTCACAGCCGACCGAAGAGTCGTTGGGTTTTGCCGTCTCTGTTTCAGTCGACCTGACCGCCAGCCGAGGCCAGTAACGCCAACAAAAAACCGCCGGTGAGGTTTTCACCGGCGGTTTAACTTTTCAAGTCTTTCGACTTACTCGGCCTTTTGAGCCTCAACCGAGATCTGAACCTGCACTTCGTCGCTTACGAAAGGTGCAAACTGACCCAGATCAAAATCACTGCGCACCAGTGTTGTGGTTGCGTTGAAACCCGCCCAAGGCTTGTTGGCCATCGGGTGATTGTCCACTTTGTTCAACTTGGCATCCAGAACAACCGATTTGGTCACGCCGTTCATGGTCAGGTCGCCGGTGATATTGGCAGTATCATCGCCCGTCACCTCAATCCCGGTCGAGACGAATGTGATCAGATCACCCTCGGCAGCGCCAAAAAAGTCTTCGGTCATAAAGTGGTCTTCACGAGGTTTCCATCCTGTGAACATCTCCATAACCGGCATTGAAACCGTAACGCTGGATGCCGCCGGATTTTCCTGATCGAACATGATCTCGCCTTCAAAGCCCGAGAACATGCCGTAAGTGGTCGAAAAGCCGAGGTGATCATAGTTGAAGATGACCTGGCTGTGGCTGGGATCCAGTACATATTTCTCAGCACTGGCAAATGCAGCAGTTGCCGAAACGGCCAAGGCCGCAGCAAGAAGGGTGGATTTCATAACAATCTCCGCGTTTTTTGAATGCAAGCCGATGGGGGTTGCTCAAAAACAAGATGTGCCGCCCTAGGGCGGCACACAACCTCTTTTGGCTAACAATTTCTGTTCCTTTTTGAACAGAATAAAATTCAGCCGAAGATTGTTACGCTTTTGCTCAACTGCCCTTTCAGGGCTCGGCTGACATCCGCCGATTCAAGCGGCAGCTTCATCAACAGGCTGCCGTCCACGTCGAACAAGTGCACTTCATTCTCTTCAAAGCGCGCACCACCCAAGGAGTCATAGCTGCGACGCAAAACAGTCTGTGGGCGCCCGTCTTCGTTCTTCTGCAATACCCGCACCTCGCGACGAATAGGATCGAAATAAGCATCGGGACGCGGATCCAGAATTTCGATCGTCAGCAAGCTGACCCCAACGATCAGAAACAGCATCGAAGCAACCATCTTGATCGGCCAGACATCCGCACCGATGACCGACCCCGGCATCAGCCACATGGAGAACGCTGACACGATCAGGAATGCGCCAACCATCCGCGCCAGGATCAAGCGCGCCTTCCAGTTCGGCGCGAATGCGATCATTACCGGAACCGAATGTTCAAAGCGCGATCCAGCCGCTTCTTCCCGGTATGTGTTTGTGTTTGTCGCGGTCATAACGTTTCACCCTTTATAAGGTTACTGTCGGAGTATAGTCGGTTCCGGGTAACGTCCGGTATGCAAAACAACTTTGAGCCGAAAAGCGTCAGCAATTGGGCACCCCAAAGGAAATTGGGCGACTTCACCAAGGCATATGTGGCGGGTCTTGCCCTTACGGTTCAAACGTGTATACGGGGCCATCCTTCGCAGTCATATGAATCGCGCAGCCTCTCGTGGCAGGGTCGCGAAGGACGAAATGGCCCCGCCTATGAAATGCGCCTTGATATAAACAGGAGTGCACATGCCACTGTATGAGCATGTAATGATCGCGCGTCAGGACCTGTCCAACGCGCAGGCGGAAAGCCTCGTTGAACACTTTGGCACCGTACTGGCGGACAATGGCGGCAGCCTTGTCGACAGCGAGTACTGGGGCGTCAAGACGATGGCCTACAAGATCAACAAAAACCGCAAAGGCCACTATGCCTTCCTGAAGACCGATGCTCCCTCGGGTGCGGTTCAGGAAATGGAACGCCTGATGCGCCTGCATGACGATGTCATGCGCGTTCTGACCATCAAGGTCGACGGCCACGAAGATGGCCCGTCGGTTCAGATGCAGAAGCGTGACGAACGTGGCGACCGCCGCGAGCGTCGTTGATCACCGCCTGAGGAAAGGACACTAAACCATGGCCGCAAAACCATTTTTCCGCCGTCGTAAGGTCTGCCCGTTCTCGGGTGAGAACGCGCCGAAAATCGACTACAAGGACACCCGTCTTCTGCAGCGCTATATCTCTGAGCGTGGCAAGATCGTTCCTTCGCGCATCACCGCCGTTTCGGCGAAAAAGCAGCGTGAACTGGCCCGTGCTATCAAGCGCGCCCGCTTCCTCGCCCTGCTGCCCTACGCCGTGAAGTAAGGAGAGACTGACATGCAAGTTATCCTGCTGGAACGCGTTGCGAAACTGGGTCAGATGGGCGACGTCGTTGACGTCAAGCCCGGTTACGCCCGCAACTTCCTGCTGCCCCAAGGCAAAGCCCTGAGCGCATCCGAGTCGAACATCGCCTCGTTTGAAGCCCAAAAAGCGCAGCTGGAAGCCCGCAACCTGGAAACCAAGAAAGAAGCTGAAGCTCTGGCTGAAAAGCTGGACGGTCAGCAGTTCATCGTGATTCGCTCGGCGTCGGATGCCGGCGCTCTGTACGGCTCGGTCACCCCGCGTGACGCCGCAGACGCCGCAACCGAAGCAGGATTCACCGTTGACAAGAAACAGGTCGTTCTGGTCGCTCCGATCAAAGAACTGGGCCTGCATACTGTCGCGGTTCGCCTGCACCCTGAGGTCGAAGTTGAAATCAAGATGAACGTTGCCCGTTCGGAAGAAGAAGCCGAACTGCAGGCATCGGGCAAATCGATCCAGGAACTGGCCGCTGAGGAAGAAGCAGCCGCTGAATTCGAAATCGCCGAACTGTTCGACGACATCGGCTCGGCCGCATCGGAAGACGATGACCTGGCTGTCGAAGCTGCTCCGGCTGAGGAAGACGAAGCCAAAGCCTGATCTGGCCAAGCTTTGACCAAAACAAAGGCCGCGCATTTTGTGCGGTCTTTTTTTTATGCCGCAGCCAGACCAGCAAATTTCGGCCCAAATTGATCGCTAGAGTTGCGACCAAACAGACGTTCCATATCATAGCGCCTTATTGACC
>NZ_JBXWSB010000031.1:0-44104 GCF_059613205.1 Ruegeria sp. BHSB064 | reverse complement strand
GATTCGCGGCCATAGCCGACGTTCACAGTCCACACCCCACCGGAAACAGCATCCAGATGTTCTTTGCCCTTCTGGTCCCAGACGCGCATGCCTTTACCTTCGACAATGATGCGCGGATCATTGGTTTCAAAGGGTTTATGCTGAATCAGGTGGTGCCAGATATGGGCGCGGTCGGCCTCGACCACGCGGGAAAGATCGTTTTCGTTGAACGTGCCGTCCATGACAAGTCCTTTCACTGAGATGCGCTTCAGGGGCTTCTGGTCAGGCCATACCCCCGCCTGTGTTTAAGATGCTTCAGATCACCGCGAAAGGCCTGTTGTAAGTAGGGCCAGATCGCGCCATCCCATATTGCCAGAAAGTGAGGCTATCGTATTACTACGGATTTGTCAGAGCACCAAGATTATGCTCAAGTCGCGCGAACTGTGATTTGGGAGGATCAGCAGATGACAGCCACAAACATCTACGAGCGTCATTTGGACAAAAGCCGGGCCAACTACACGCCTTTGTCGCCGCTGACGTTCCTTGAGCGAACGGCGCAGGTCTATCCGGATTACCCTTCGGTGGTGTATGGGGGCCGCCGGTATTGCTGGGCTGAAACCTATGCCCGGTGCCGACAACTGGCGGGTGCGCTGACCGCGCGTGGCATCGGCAAGGGCGACACCGTTTCTATTATCGCGGCGAATATTCCCGAGATGTATGAGGCTCATTTTGGCGTGCCAATGGCAGGCGCTGTTCTGAACGCCATCAACACGCGACTTGATGCACCAATCGTCGCTTTCATTCTAAATCACGCTGAAGCCAAGGCACTGTTGGTCGACCCGGAATTTTCAGGTGTTGTGAAAGAGGCGCTGACGCAGGTCGAGCGTGACATTTTGATTATCGATATCGAAGACCCCAGCTTTGACGGCGGTGAGACACTGGGCAGCCTGACATACGACGCCCTGCTGAATGAAGGCGACCCAGAGTTCAACTGGTCCCTGCCAGAGGATGAATGGGATGCGATTTCCCTGAATTACACCTCGGGTACCACGGGCAATCCGAAAGGGGTTGTTTATCATCACCGGGGCGCGACCCTGAATGCGCAGTCGGACTTGTTGGATTGGGACATGCCCAAACATTCCGTCTATTTGTGGACATTGCCGATGTTTCATTGCAATGGCTGGTGTTTTCCGTGGGCCATGGCGGCGAATGCGGGCGTCTCTGTTTGTCTGCGCGTGGTTCGGGCCGAGCCGATCTATGCAGCGTTCCGCGATGAGAAAGTCACCCATTTCTGCGGTGCTCCGATTGTTTTGAACATGCTGGCCCATGCACCGGATGAACTGAAAGACTTTGATCACCAGATCAAGGTGATGACTGCAGGTGCCCCACCGCCTGCCGCCGTGATCGAAGCGATGGAGGCGATGGGCGTAGAGGTCACCCATGTCTATGGCCTGACCGAGACTTATGGACCATCGGTCGTTTGTGCCTGGAAAGACGAGTGGAATGAGAAAGGGCCAGAAGATCGCGCCGCTTTGAAAGTACGGCAGGGTGTGCGGTACACAGCGCTGTCCGGCCTGATGGTCGCCGATCCCGATACGATGGAACCCGTGCCTGCTGATGGCGAAACCATGGGTGAGATATTCATGCAGGGCAACGTGGTGATGAAAGGATACCTTAAGAACCCGGACGCCACGGACGGCGCCTTTAAGGGTGGTTGGTTTGCCTCCGGCGATCTGGGTGTTATGCACCCCGACGGCTACATCGCGCTCAAGGATCGGTCCAAGGACATCATCATTTCAGGCGGTGAGAATATCTCGTCCGTTGAGGTCGAGGGTATCCTTTACAAACACCCGGCTGTGATGGAGGCAGCTGTGGTCGCGCGTCCAGATGAAAAATGGGGTGAAACGCCTTGTGCCTTTGTCGAGCTGAAGCCCGATGCCAGCGCGACCGAAGCAGAGCTGATTGCCTTTTGCCGGGACAACATGGCCCATTTCAAAGCGCCAAAGACCGTGGTTTTCGGCACCTTGCCGAAGACGTCGACGGGCAAGGTGCAGAAATTTGTGCTGCGGGATCAGGCAAGGGCGTTGGGTTAAAGCTTGTCGAAGATCGACAGGTTCAAATCCAGCATCTCACCCATCCAGATCGCTCGATCTCGATGATCTTCCAGATGTTCACCGGTTTCGGGATGGGTGAACACCGTTAGGCCCTGCCGGTTCAGCATCAACCAGGGAATGACCTGATCGAATGCGTCAGCGGCAAACCCCAACTGGCAGCTCCAACGCGGGTGGGGGCCGACATTGCGGGCATGCATGCGCCCCATCTGAACAGGGAATAGCCGAGCGGCCTCTTCACAGACCTGTAGCGCCGTATCCTGCGTGTCGGCATCGAAATAAACATGGGCGTGGTAGCCGGTGATCTCGGGCATTTGGACCTCATTGCTTTGTTGGATCAAAGCTAAGGTCAAACGGGACAAACGCCTAGGCGCACAGGCACACAGGGTCTGTGCAGGGTTATCGGGGTGCATGCGCGTCGGGGTGCGCCGCGATAAAGGCCGGGTGATCGGCGCAGGCGGCTTCAACCCCCAGAACACGTGGCATGTCCGACAGATCCACCTGCCAGCGGCGTGCATTGTAGACTTGAGGGATCAGGCAGATGTCAGCGAGGCCGGGCTGCGAACCGATACAATAAGGGGTCTGTTCAAACGTGCCCAACATGGTCTCAAAAGCTTGCAAGCCGGGCCGGATGAAGTGCCGCATCCAATCTCCGGGCATGTCGGCGGCGTCAGTGCTGAGCGAGGTCGCGTGACGTGCGACAGACAGGTTGCAGACCGGGTGAATATCCACCGCAATCGCATATGCAAGTGCCTGCACACGCGCACGCTCGACCGCGTCGTCGGGCAGTAAGTTGAGTTGGCGCGTACGGTCCAGATAGTCGAGGATGGCCAAAGACTGTGTCAGTCGTTGCCCGTCAATATCCAGAACCGGCACAAACCCTTGCGGATTGCGCGACAAATGCTCAGCGCCTTTGTGTTCGCCGCCTACCAGATCGACAACGACCGCGTCGTATTCAATGGCTGCCAGATTTAGGGCAATCCGCACCCGATAGCTGGCCGAGGACCGCCAGTAGTCATAGAGGACAACACTGCTCACGTGGGAACCCGTTAACTGTCCGACAACGCAGCCGCGCGAATGGCATCGGACAGAACTGTGCCGTCGCCGATGTGATTGGCCAATACCAGTACAAGCCGGGCGTTCAGTGCGTCGCTGTCGACTTTCTCAAGCCCTTCATGCGCCGCCAGAAGGGTGGCGTAAAAATCGTCGGCGTTGTCGAAATTGGGGGTCAGGATCAGATCAGACATTGCGCTTACTCCTTGCCACAGGCTCTGCGGATCGCATGCCGGAAACTGTTTTCTTCGTAGCTGTCGCGCCGCGCTGCTACATGCTGATCCGGGCGGATCAGATACACTGCACTGGTTGCATCACCCAGGTAACGACGTTTGAGAGCCAGCGTCAGGTCGTCTTTGACCGACAGCGCCAGCCGGGTGACCTCAACCCCATCCTCTTCCAGAGCGTCTGGGGCATCGGCATCAATGGTCAGCAAGGTAAATTTGCCCGCCAGCTTGGGCAGCAGGAATTCGTCGCCCAGCGGGGCATCCGGGCAGGCCGATCCTGGGCGCGTGCAGGCCGGGCCGTTCAGCGCATCAGCCGAGTTCAACGAGGACCCGTCATAGGTGCAGGGCTGGCTTAACCGGCCCGAGTTCACCAGCGGTCGGGCGAACTCATACTGTTCACTCAGATCCAGAACCGCATCGCGCAGAACCCGCGACATCTCGGATTTTGGAGTGATGAAATCGGTTGACCGGCTGGATTTCTGGATGTTCTCGTCCGCTCCTTGCACACGTTCGGAATTGTAGCTGTCCAGCAGGCTTTCAGGGGCTTTGCCCTCAAGCACCAGCTTCAGTTTCCAGCACAGGTTGTCGGTATCTTGAAGGCCCGAATTTGCCCCGCGCGCGCCAAAGGGGCTAACCTGATGCGCGCTGTCGCCTGCAAACAGGACGCGCCCTTTGCGGAAACTTTCCATGCGGCGACACTGGAAAGTATAGATCGAGACCCATTCCAGCTGGAACTCGACGTCTTCGCCCAACATTGCCTTGAGGCGCGGGATGACATTCTCGGGGCGCTTTTCACGTTCCTTGTCGATGTCCCAGCCCAGTTGCAGGTCGATGCGCCAGACATTGTCGGGCTGTTTGTGCAACAGCGCGGATTGACCCCGATTGAATGGCGGATCGAACCAGAACCAGCGCTCTGAGGGGAAATCTGCATCCATGATCACATCGGCGATCAGGAAATTGTCCTCGAAAACTCGCCCTTCGAAATCGATACCCAGCATCCTGCGCGTGGGTGAGGTGGCTCCGTCGCAAGCGATCAGCCATTCGGCCTCAACTGTATAAGGGCCTTCCGGTGTTTCCACCTCCAGTCGCACGTGATCTTCGTGCGTGCCAATGGCCTCGACCTTGTTGCGTCCGCGAATTTCAATCGGAGCACCTTGGGCCTGCAACTCGCGCACACGTTCCACAAAGTAGTTTTCAAAGTGGTATTGCTGCAGATTGATGAAAGCCGGATTGGCATAGCCTTCATCCGGTTGCAGGTTGAAATCATAGACCTGACGATCATCGAAGAAGACTTTGCCGCGATCCCACAGCACGCCTTTGTCGACCAAGCGGCGTCCACATCCCAGGCGGTCGGCAATTTCCAAAGTGCGCTGAGAAAAACAAATGGCGCGACTGCCGAAACTGACTTTGTCATTTTCGTCCAGAACCACAACTTCGACACCGTGCTGGGCCAGATCAATGGCAGCGGCCAAACCAACCGGACCGGCACCAATCACGATGACCTTGCGCCTGACGGGCGTGGGGCTGTCCTGATCCGGGCTGCGTTCATAGCCGTAAAGCGGTGTTTCAAAGATCTTGTTCATGGGCTCCCCCCAAGCAGATGCACCAATGTGCTTCATATCCTGTCCCCCGGCGACAGGCGCCGGAGGCCTCGGCTTATGGTTTCATCGAATCCCGCCGCAAAAAACGATCTGGATCAAACCGGGTCGTTTTTCTCAGCCTTGCAGGGCTTCCCACATTTCAAGGTCGCGCTGAGCGGTCCAGATGCGCGGCGTGTCGATGCCGCGTGCCTCGTCATAGGCGCGCGCTACGTTGAACGGCAGGCAGTGTTCGTAGATCGCGTAGTCAGCGAATTTCGGGTCACACTCGGCGCGTACGGCGTCCCAGGCTTCTTTCAAAGAACCTCCTCGCGCCGCCACTTTGGCCGCTGGGCGGTAGGTGCTGCTGACGAAATCGCGGGTGTTTTCAATGGCAGCATTGACCATGTCCTTGCCGACCAGCGCGTCGCCGCGTCCGGGCGCGATGGCGTCAACATCAAACCACTTGATTTCGTCCAGTGTGTCGCCCCATTCGCTGAAATGCCCGTCACCACAATAGCAGGCCGAGTGATATTCAACGATGTCGCCTGTGAACATCACATTCTGATCCGGCACATGGATCACGATATCACCGGCAGTGTGCGCACGGCCCAGATGCATCAGATCCACGCGACGATTGCCCAGATAGACGGTCATCGTGTCGCTGAACGTGGTGGTGGGCCATGTCAGGCCGGGGATGCTTTCGTGCCCTTCGAACAGGCGTGGGAAGCGTTGGAATTCGCTGTCCCAATCCTCTTGCCCGCGTTCCACGACCATGGCGCGCGCCATGTCTGACATCAGGATTTGCTGAGCGCCAAACGCGCTTGCACCCAGCACGCGAACGGCGTGGTAGTGCGTCAGGGCCACGTGGGTGATCGGTTTGTCCGTGACCGAGCGGACGCATTCGATTACCTTGTTGGCCAGACGCGGTGTCGCCTGTGCCTCAACGATCATCACGCTGTCATCGCCAATAATGACGCCCGAGTTCGGGTCACCTTCGGCGGTGAAGGCATAGAGCCCTTCGCCCACTTCGGTGAAACTGATCTTTTTCTCCGACATGTCCCCCTGGGACGCGAATGCTTTGACCATCTTGGTTTTGTCCTTTTGCAGTTGCGCGGGAGGCCGCATTTGGAGGCCTCCGGCGGGAGTATTTGGAAAAAGATGAAGTCAGTGCGTCATCGTTCGAAAGGGGAAGAGAGGGCAGGCAGAACGGTGCCAACACAATTGCCAAAGCCGATTGTATAGCCGTCGCCTTTGGCCGTGCCGGTCAGGGTCAGTGTGTCGCCGTCTTCGATGAAGCTGCGGGTCTCACCGCTGTCCAGCGTCAGAGGTTCCTTACCGCCCCAGCTGAGTTCCAGCAACGAACCGCGTTCGGGTTTGGTTGGTCCGGAAATAGTGCCCGATCCCAGCAGGTCGCCCGCATTCATCGGACAGCCGGACGTGGTGTGATGGGCCAGTTGTTGCGCGGCGGAGTAGTACATCTGGTTATAGTTGGTCTGTGCAATTGTCGTGGCAGGCTGCCCGGCAGGTGCCATGGTGATCGACAGATCAATGTCATAGAGCATCGGGCCGCAGTCTTTCAGGTGATCCAGCAACTCGAATTCACGGGCTGGCGTGTCACAGCGAAAGGGCTCTAGCGCTGCCTTAGTGACGATCCAGGGACTGATCGAAGTTGCGGTGGCCTTCGCCTGAAACGGGCCCAATGGCTGGTATTCCCAGGCCTGGATGTCCCGCGCCGACCAATCGTTCAGCAAGACGTAGCCAAAGATATTGTCGTCCGCTTCCTGTACGCTGATCGGTCCATCCGAAGGAGTGCCGACAATCGCGCCCATCTCAAGCTCGATGTCAAAACGGCGGCTGGGCAGGAAGGCGGGCAGGTCCTGATCGGGGGATTTCAGCTGCCCCCAGGGGCGGCGAATATCCGTGCCCGATACTACGACAGACGACGCGCGACCATTGTAGCCAATGGGAATGTGCAGCCAGTTCGGCGGCAACGCGTTTTCCGGACCGCGGAACATCGTTCCCACGTTGAAGGCGTGGTTCCGGCCTGCGTAGAAATCGGTGTATTCGCTGACCGCAAAGGGCAGGTGCATCTCGGCATCGTCTTGTTGGACAAGCAATGGTTCAACCTTGCTTTGCTCGTCCGAGCCCTCGGCCAAAAGGCTGATCAGCCGTTCCCGCAGGGCGGCCCAGACAGCGGGGCCTTCCTCCATCAGCGGGTTCCAGAACGGCACGTCAAACAAAGGCTCATCGCCCAGATTGATCAAGCCTTCGGCTTCGGCGGCAGTTATGTCGAGGATCATGTCCCCAATGGCCACGCCGCACCGGGCCTCATCACCCTCGGTTGAAAAGACGCCATAAGGCAGATTGTTCAGTGGGAACGGATGTGTCGCGTCATTGGCCGACGTCACCCAGGATATCATTAGAGGCATACGATGTCCCTGTTTTGTTGGTTAAGTTGAAGGGCGAAGGGATTTCAGCCCCAACAAGATAGCAGCCAGGATCATGAAGCTGCCGCCAATGCGGTCAAGCCACAGCTTTGCCGGACCTTGCAAACGGCGGGCCAACCAGCTTGCGCTGCCGCCATATGCGGTCAGGAACATCCCGTCTATGACCAGATAGGTGGCAGACAGAATGGCAAATTGCGGCCAGAAGGGCAGTGCTCCGTCAATGAACAACGGGAACAGCGCTGCAAAAAAGACCACGGCTTTGGGATTGGCGGCAGATGTAATAAACCCCTGCATCCAAAGCGATTTGCGGCTGGCCTTGGGCGCGGTATGCGCATCAGAAACGCGCGCCTTGAGGATCTGTTTGACCCCGAGATAAACCAGATAGGCCACACCAAGCCATTTGATGACTGTCAGCGCGGTTGCGGATGTGGCAATCAGGGCGGCCAGGCCCAGCCCCGCCGCCAACATCTGCAGGAAGTTTGCCGTCAGATCCCCGGCAGCTGTGAACAGCCCGCGCCGAAGCCCGTTGGCGGCCGAGTTTGACAACATCAGCAACTGGCTGGGCCCCGGCGTGCTCATCAACAGCAGGACGGTTGCCACATAGGTGAACCAGATATCCAAGCTCATTTCTTACCCGGCGTTCCGTCGAACTTTTTCTCAAGCGATGTCCAGCAGTCGATATAGTCATCCTGCAACGGCGCTTCGGTGGCGGCAAATGGCGTCAGATGCTGCGGGAAGCGGGTTTCGAACATGAACGACATCGTCTTGTCCAGCTTGTCCGGTCCCAGGTTGGAGTATGATGCCTTGTCAAAGGCTTCCCTGTCGGGGCCATGCGGGATCATCATGTTGTGCAGGCTTGTGCCACCGGGTACGAAGCCCTGCGGTTTCGCATCATACTGGCCGTAAATGTTGCCCATCAGCTCCGACATGATGTTTTTGTGGTACCACGGTGGGCGGAACGTGTCCTCCATCACCATCCAGCGTTCGCGGAAAAGAACAAAGTCGATATTGGCCGTGCCAGGCTGGCCAGACGGTGCCGTCAGAACCGTAAAGATCGACGGGTCGGGATGGTCGAACAGGATCGCGCCAACCGGGCAATAATTGCGCAAGTCATATTTGTAGGGTGCATAGTTGCCGTGCCATGCGACCACATCCAGCGGGCTGTGCCCGATCTTGGTGGTGTGGAACTGGCCGCACCATTTGATCGTTACGGTCGACGGGGTTTCGCGATCTTCAAACGCGGCCACTGGTGCCTTGAAGTCGCGCGGGTTGGCCATGCAATTTGCGCCAATCGGGCCACGGCCCGGCATTTCGAACTTCTGCCCGTAGTTTTCGCAGACAAAGCCGCGCGCTGGGCCTTCCAGAACCTCGACCCGGTACAGCAGACCACGCGGAATGATCGCGATCTCTTTGGGTTCCAGATCGATGATTCCCAGCTCGGTCGCAAAACGCAGACGTCCTTCTTGCGGAACAACCAACAGCTCGGAATCGGCTGAGAAGAAATAGTCATCCACCATGGATTCGGTGACCAGATAGATGTGGCTGGCCATGCCCACTTGCGTGTTCACATCCCCCGCCGTGGTCATGGTCCGCATCCCGGTCATCCAGTTCAGACCTTCATCAGAATGTGGGACTGGATCCCAGCGATACTGACCCAGGCTGATCACATCCGGGTCGATGCACGGGGCAGATTTCCAATAGGGCAGATCGATTTTTTCGTAACGATGTGAATGCTTCACCGACGGGCGAATGCGATAACACCAGGTGCGCTCGGGTGGGTTCGCGGTAAAAGCTGTGCCGCTCAGCTGCTCTCCGTAAAGGCCATAGTTGCACCGCTGCGGGCTGTTCATCCCTTGTGGCAGGGCGTCGGGCAGGGCCTCGGTCTCAAAGTCGTTTCCAAAGCCGGGCATATAGCCGGCATGTGTGCCGACCGGCGTTGCAGCCTGTGTCAGCATATGCGGATCACTCGGACGATTCATGATGGTTTCCTCCGTTTGCTGCTTGTCGGGTAATAGTTGATTTTGTAACTAACAAGCATGTCACACGTAGAATCCAAAAAAAATGATGAGTTTGATCTGCAGAATTTTCTGCCTTTCCTGTTGAACCAGGCGGCGGAACAGGCGTCATTGGAATTTCAGAACGTCTACAAAGGCCGTTACGGGATGCTCAGAACCGAATGGAGGGTGCTGTTTCATCTCGGGCTGTTTGGCGAGATGACCGCGAAGGAGATTTGCGAACGTGCCAGAATGCACAAGACCAAAATCAGCCGTGCGGTCGCCAAGCTGGAACAGCGTCGGTATTTGAAACGCACGCGCGACGAAGCGGATCGGCGGGCGGAATGGCTGACACTAACACCGGCTGGGCAAACCGTGTATCGTGACCTGCATGGCGTCGCCGCAGACTATGATGCGAAATTGTCGGGCCTGTTTGATGCGGAAGAAGCCGCTCTGCTGCGTAAAATGCTGCAAAGATTGGCTGGTTTGGACTGACCACTGGCAATTGATGTGCATGATCCCCAAATTGGACCCATGCTTGATACGGACACAAATATGACTTCGTTAGATTCTTCGTCGGTTCCCACGCACGATCTGATCGATTGGTTGGTCAATAAAGGGCTTGAAGGCGCCGGGCAGGAAGAATTGCTGGAAGGCTTTTGCACCCGGCTGGTCGATATGGGCATTCCGTTGATGCGGTTTCACGCGGCTCAGTCCACTTTGCACCCAGTCTACGGCGGCACCGGTTACAGTTGGTACAACGGCACAGGTGGTGAATCCGAGCGGTTTGAAAATACCGATGAACCCAGCGAGGTTTGGCAGCAAAGTCCGCTTTATACCCTGTTGCATGAGGATCTGGATGAAATCCGGGTCAAACTGGTCGACCACAATGAACCCAGTCGCTTTCCATTGCTCAATGATCTGCGGGAGATCGGAGCGACCGATTATTACGCCACGGGCCTGTCCTATGAAGGAGCCAAGCAGTTGCGTCCAAGCGGAGCAAAGAAGGTCAGCGATGGCGTTCTGATGTCCTGGACCAGTGACGCGCCGACCGGCTTTGACGACAGCGATCTGAACCAAATTCACACCGTGCTGCCGCATTTGGGACTGGCGCTCAAGTCCGCCAAGAACCAGAACCTGACCAAGGATCTGATGCGGGTTTATCTGGGTCGGGATGCTGGTCGTCGGGTTCTGTCAGGCGAAATCCAGCGCGGGTCTTTGCAGCAGATCGATGCGGTGATTTGGAATTTCGACCTCGAGGGTTTCACCACACTGTCTGAGGACCTTCCAGGGCATGAGATCATCGACATGCTGAACGACTATCTGGCGGTGGCCGTGGGCGTAGTGCATGACCGGGGTGGAAACATCCTGAAATTCATGGGCGACGGGCTGATGGCCATGTTCGATCTTGGCGAAATCGACGAAGATGCCCGCGCCGCGCTGAGCGCCGTGCCTCTGTTGCAGTCGCGCATGGATGAATTGAACACGCAACGACAGGAGCAAGGTCAGCCAGTGGCCAATTACACGCTGGCCCTGCATTCAGGCGAAATTCTCTATGGCAATATCGGATCCCACACGCGGTTGGATTTCACAGTCATTGGCCCGGCCGTCAACCAGGCCGCCCGTATTGCGGGGATGCACCGGTCTTTGGGTCAGAGGATTCTGATCTCGGACGACGTCGCCCGCGCCGCGCAACCCTGCGCGCAAGAGCTTGTTTCGGTCGGTCGCTATATGCTGCGCGGTGTGAACGAGCCGAAAGAGCTGTTTACGGTGTACAGCCCTGATGGACAATCAGTAGCGGATTGAAACTGGGGCTGTTCCGAAGATGAAAGACCTAGCGGAACGTCTTGGTTCATGAGGACGTGCGCGGCGTGTTTGCCCGGGGTGTCGATCTTATGAAGACGTCAACCAATGCCCGGATTGAGTCTGATTCAACTGAAGCGGCGCGTTCCACGAAGGTCAATCAGACGAAAGATGTGGCGACTGTTTGCGAGACGAAACTCGAACATAGGCGCGAATCTTTTCTCCTGCTATTTTGAAGAAGGAGTTGCAGGACGGGAAGCTGTTGGATCGCCAACACACAGAAGAGATTGACCGTGTCTTAAACGGGTTCGATACAGGGCGCGACCGTCTGGTCGCAGATAGCTGGCAACGCTGTGTCGAAACCTATGGTATGGATCCCTTGCGGCAAGAGCCCGCGCATATCGTACCTGACACCCAGTTCCGTGAACATCTGGAGCAATCAGAACGTCTGATCGCAACAGCGCGCTCGGGGCTGCAATCGTTGTTTGCACAGGTGGCGGGGCAAAATTACGTCCTGCTGCTTGCGGATGCGGACGGTGTATGTGTCGACTTCTTTGGCGATCGGAACTTCGAGGATGAGCTCAGAAGTGCCGGTCTTCACCTGGGCTTCAAATGGACGGAAGACCTGGCAGGGACGAACGGTGTGGGGTCGTGTATTGTTACCGGCCAGCCGGTGACGATACATCAAGGTGATCATTTTTCGATCACGCATACACCGCTGTCCTGTACGGCAGCACCCATTTTTGACACCAAGGGTGGGCTTGCAGCTGTTCTGGATGTGTCCCTGTTGCGCGGCCCCTCACCCAAGGCTTCGCAGAATCTGGCCATGACACTGGTGACAAATTCCGCCCGCCGGGTCGAGATGGCGAACCTGATGGCGTCAACCCGCAGGGACTGGGTTTTGCGCTTTTCATCCAGCCCCGAGTTTCTTGAGGTCGACCCCGAAGCGGCGGTGGCGGTGGATGGCAGCGGCAAAATTATTGGAATGACGTCCGGGGCGCGAAACGCATTGGACCTCAGCGGTTCGGGTCAGTTGGTCGGGTCACAACTACAGGATTGGTTCGAGATCAGCGTCGACGAGATGCCGGAGTTCATGCGTGGCCGACCGTCCGAAGATCGCGTTCTGCACCTCAAAGACGGGCGCGCACTTTATGGTCATGCCGTTGCCCCCCAGACGCCCCAGATGACCGCTGCATTGCGCAAGCGAGAGCAGGTTTTACCCGGTGCCCTTGGCAGTTTTGCAGGGCCGGATGCAGATCTTCAGCAGTTGTTGAACAAGGCAGCACGTCTTGCGCCAACAAGCCTGCCACTTTTGCTGACCGGTGAAAGCGGAGTTGGCAAGACAAAGCTGGCGCGGGCCATTCACATGGCCGACTCTGCAACGCGGGACTTTCATATTGTCATCTGCTGTGACACTGAGGCTTTCGATTTCTGTCATGCGCTTGAGCCCGGGACACTGTTCCTGCGCGGTGTTGAAGACCTTAGCGGGCCTGCGCAGGCTTCCCTTTTGGCGGTGTTGATGAAGCGTGCCGATCTCAGGATCATCGCCTCGTGTCGGCAGTCGCCGGCTGCGTTGCAGGGCAGTTTGCGCGAAGACTTGTTGCACCGGATTGCCGGTATCACATTGTCCCTTCCGCCCTTGCGCCACCGGGCGGATCTGGATTGGCTGATTGATCGTCTGCTCAGACGGTTTGCCAGCCAAGAAATTCGCTTGTCCACGGCTGCACGTGCCGATCTGAAATCACGGCTTTGGCGCGGGAACATTCGTGAATTGGAACATCTGTTGCACAGTACAGTCGCCTTGTGTCAGGACAACATCGTCGACTTAACGGATTTACCGGCACCGGTGCTTGCCCACACGCAAGAACAGGACTCAGATGATCTGGAAGCACTTTTGCGCGCTTGCGATTGGAACATGTCTCAGGCGGCACGGCGGCTTGGCGTGAACCGGTCGACTATCCTGCGTCGTGTGCGAAAGGCCGGGCTTAGACCGCCGTCATAAACGGATGTATGGTCGTGTTGCGCCCTTGTTGCGCGCGCAACAAGCGGTGGTGTTTTTTAGTCGCGCATAACGCTGAGCCGGCAAAATTACTTGCCCGATGGGCCGCCGATTTGCCAGCCTTCTGCTCTGTGGAGATAGGGAGGACAACATGCTCGACACAACACTCTCGGATCAGGTGCAGGGATTTCTGGATGATTTCGGTGCGGCTTTGTCCAAAGGCGATATCGATGCCGCATCCGATATGTTCCAGGACGATTGCTATTGGCGCGATCTGGTCAGCTTTACCTGGAACATCAAAACGGTCGAGGGCAAGGCGCAGGTGGCAGATATGCTCTCGCACCAGCTGGCAACAACCAAGCCAAGCGGTTGGAAAATAGCCGAAGGTGAGGTGCCCACAGAGGATGGGGGTGTGATCACCGCCTGGATCGAATTCGAGACCGAAGTTGCGCGTGGCTACGGGCTGATCCGCCTCAAGGATGGCAAGATTTGGACCTTGCTGACCACGATGGTCGAGCTGAAAGGACATGAGGAGCCCAAAGGGTTCAACCGTCCGCTGGGCGCCAAGCATGGGGCTGGCAAACACCGGACCACATGGGCCGAAGAACGCGCGCAGGAAGAGGCTGAACTGGGCTACAAGACACAGCCCTACTGCGTCATCATCGGCGGTGGTCAGGGTGGGATCGCCATGGGCGCGCGTCTGCGCCAGCTTGGTGTCCCGACGATCATCGTTGAACGGAATGAGCGCCCCGGCGACAGCTGGCGCAATCGCTACAAATCGCTCTGCCTGCATGATCCGGTTTGGTACGACCATCTGCCTTATATCAAATTCCCGGAAAACTGGCCTGTTTTCTCGCCCAAGGACAAGATCGGCGACTGGCTGGAGATGTATACGAAAGTGATGGAGCTGAACTATTGGACGCGTACGACGGCCAAATCCGCCACCTTCGACGAAGACAAGGGGGAATGGACCATAACGGTGGACCGGGACGGCGAAACGGTTGTGCTGCGGCCCAAGCAACTGATCATGGCGACGGGGATGTCCGGCAAGAAACGCATGCCTGATTTTCCGGGCATGGATGTGTTCAAGGGTGAGCAGGTTCATTCCTCAGAACACGACGGGCCGGACAGATGGGCAGGCAAGAAGGTTGTGGTTGTTGGGTCCAATAACTCGGCGCATGATATCTGTGCAGCGCTTTGGGAGAACAATGCCGACGTGACTATGGTACAGCGCTCCTCGACCCATATCGTTCGGTCGGACACCCTGATGGAGATCGCACTGGGCGATCTGTATTCTGAACGCGCTGTTCGGTCGGGCATGACAACCGAAAAGGCCGATCTGATCTTTGCTTCGCTGCCCTACCGGATTTTGCATGAATTCCAGATTCCAGCCTATGCCGCGATGAAAGAACAGGACAAAGAGTTCTATGAAGGTCTGGAAAAGGCCGGGTTCTGGCTGGATTGGGGCGATGACGACAGCGGATTGTTCATGAAATACCTGCGTCGGGGATCAGGGTATTATATCGACGTCGGTGCCAGCCAATTGATCATAGATGGTGAAATCAAGCTGAAACGCGGTCAGGTGACAGCGCTTGATGAAACAGGAGTAATCCTCGATGACGGGACGCATCTTGATGCTGACCTTGTCGTCTATGCGACCGGATACAACTCGATGAACGGCTGGGTTGCTGACCTGATGGGCCAGCAGATGGCAGATCAGCTTGGGAAATGCTGGGGTCTGGGGTCTGACACGACCAAGGATCCGGGACCATGGGAAGGAGAGGAACGCAATATGTGGAAGCCAACCCAGGTTCCAAACCTGTGGATGCATGGCGGGAACCTGCATCAGTCCCGGCACTATTCGCAGTTTTTGTCGCTTCAGATAAAGGCCCGAATGGAAGGCATCCCGACGCCGGTCTACGGCCTTCAAGAGGTGCATCACCTCAGTTAAACCGGGCGCTTCAAGCAACGAAGCGGGCTCTCAAATGTTACAATTGAAAGTTCGCTTCGTATGCGAAAGCTGAAACTCGAATATCAGCTTCGTCCGCATGGCGGCTGAGAGGGTGGGGAATCAGAAATCAATCTCCACACCCGGCAGGTTCAGCTCTTTCATCATGTCGCGCAGTTCCTGACGGGCGGCGATGTTCGAGATGTTCAGCTGCTTGACGCCGATATCCTTGAGGTCCAGCAGGGTCAGGCCGCGGGGAAACAACTCGCGGAAGATGACCCGTTCGGAAAAGCCCGAAGCGACGCGAAAACCGATGCGCTGCGACAGCATCTCGATCGCGCGCTGCATCTTTTCCTTGTTGACCATCCGCTGCGTACCGACCCGGTTGCGAACCACAACCCAGTCGATGGGTTTCAGCCCGGCTTGTGCCCGCAGCTGACGCGCGTTCCACACCATTTCGGAATAGACCGACGGACCCAGGATTTTCTCACCCTTGGAGTCGATCCGCGCCAACAGGTCAAAGTCGATGAAACTGTCGTTCAATGGCGTGATCAGCGTGTCGGCCAGCGAATGCGCCACCTGGCTGAGCCGGGTGTGAGAGCCCGGGCAATCGATCAGGATGAAATCGCTGTCACTTTCCAGCTGCGATACGGCGGCGGACAGGCGGTGGTCATAGATGTTTTCACCCGGTTTCAGTGTGGCAGCGTCGATCTCGGGCAGGTCGTGATGGCGCGGGCTGGGCAGGGTCAGGTCCGAGCTTTTGAGAAAGTTGTTGCGGTTCTCGAAATACCGCCCAAGACTACGTTGCCGCAGGTCCAGATCCAGCGTGCTGACCTTGTGTCCCAATCGGGCCAGCGCGGTTGCCACATGCATCGACACGGTCGATTTGCCTGCGCCACCCTTTTCGTTCCCGACCACGATGATATGTGCCATGCTTGTATTCCCAAGTCCCGCCGTGCTTCGCTACACGTTGTTGGCACCCACTATATGTTGTGTCGCGTTGGAAGGAAAGAACCTCAAGCGGCGGTTTGGGGCAATATCAGACCCTAATTTGGAAAACTCAACGCGGCGCGCAGGTTACAGAAGGGCGCTTGCCAAAGCATTGGCCCTGATTCACAGTCCGCATACCGGTTCAGCAGGGAGAATGTGGCTTGGAGCACCTGTTCCTAAACGTTTTGAACGTGGTCTTGCCGGTTCTGATCTGCGCCGGGATCGGCTATGGCCTTGCGCTGATTCACGCCCCCTTCGACAACAAGGTGATAGGTGGGATCGTCTCAAAGGTGGGCTACCCAACTCTGATCATCTCGCACCTGTCGACGACCAAGTTGGCGGTGGGGACCTTTTTGGACATGATGACCGCAGCCGCTTTGGCGGTGGCGGGGTTCGGCGTGTTGGGGTTTATCGCCCTAAAGGCCCTGCGCCTGCCGGTCAGGGCGTTTCTGACGCCGTTGATGCATGGAAATGTTGGCAACATAGGTCTCCCGATCACCCTGCTGGCTTTGGGGGATGCGGGTATGGCCTATACGATGGCGTTTGTCGTGGTTGTGCTGATCAGCATCTTTACTGTCGGGATGTGGATCCCTGCCGGAGAGTTCTCGCCCCGGAAGCTGGCCTCTTCACCGATTATCTATGCTGTGGCGCTTTCACTGATCCTAATGGCAACAGGAACCAGTCTGCCGCAGCCGATTGCAAAATCTTTTGATATTCTCGGAGGTCTGTCGATTCCGCTGATGCTGCTGACTCTGGGTCATACATTGGCGACACTACAGGTGAAAAGCCTGGGGCGGGCGATCTTACTGACGCTGATGCACTTAGTCATGGCTGTTGCTATCGCCAGCGCTTTGATTTGGCTGTTCGGGTTTACGGGACCGGAACGCGGCGCGGTCATCCTGTGTTGCCTTATGCCGTCGTCAGTGGCGACTTACCTTTTCATCGATCAGCATGTCCCTGAATACGGGCCGGACGTTGCAGGCTTTATTCTGGTCTCGACATTGGCGACAATACTGGTGCTGCCAGTGGCGCTGTCTTACTGGATCTGACCTTGGGGTGATGTCAGTTTCGTGACTTGTAACCCGGCGAGCCCTAACAGACTATTTGCTGGAAATCATGCAGCATTCAAAAGGGTTCGTATATGATCGGATATGTAACCATAGGTGTTTCCAACCTGGACGCCGCCAAGTCGTTCTATACCTCACTGTTCGAGGACAAAGGCGCCAAAGTTTTAATCGACGCGGGTCGTATCGTATTTATTGGCAATAATCCGGCGGCTCCGATGCTGGCCGTTTGCGAACCTTATGACGGCAATGACTGCGCGTCTGGAAACGGCAATATGATATCTTTTCCTGCCGACACCAAAGAGGCTGTTTCGACACTGTACAACAAGGCGATCAGCCTTGGCGCGACTGACGAAGGCGAACCCGGGCAGCGCGTGCCAGATCGGTTCTATGGTGCTTATGTGCGCGATCCGGACGGCAACAAGCTTTGCTTTTATGTGTTCGGATAGATCCTTGCTTGCAGTAGCAAAGAAAAAGGCCGCCGAATTGGGCGGCCTTTCGCATTTGATGCGGGTCGAGCTTAGAAGCCCAGACCTTCGTATTTCTTTTTGAACTTCGACACACGGCCGCCAGCGTCCATCAGGCGCGACGAGCCACCGGTCCATGCCGGGTGCGAAGAGGGGTCGATTTCCAGAGCCAGCTGGTCGCCCTCGGCGCCCCAGGTGGATTTCATCTGAACCACGGTGCCATCGGTCATTTTGACGTTGATGACGTGATAATCGGGATGGATGTCTTTTTTCATCTTTCCGCTCCTTACGCCTCGGCGCCAGCCTTGGGCTTGTAGTTGGTAACCTCTGCGATACGTGCGGATTTACCGCGACGGGTGCGCAGGTAGTACAGTTTGGCGCGACGGACGCGGCCACGGCGGACAACGGTGATGCTGTCGATGTTGGTCGAATACAGCGGGAACACACGCTCCACGCCTTCGCCAAACGAAATTTTGCGAACGGTGAACGATCCGGCGATGCCTTCGCCGTTTTTACGCGCGATGCAGACGCCTTCGTAGTTCTGCACACGGGTGCGCGACCCTTCGGTCACCTTATAGCCGACACGGATGGTGTCACCGGCTTTGAAGTCGGGGATGTCTTTCCCCAGGGCGGCAATCTGTTCCGCCTCAAGCTGTGCGATCAGGTCCATCGCAGGTACTCCTATCTGCTCGTGGTTGGTCCACGAAGTTTGGGCACGGCCTGAGAGCTCTTGGTCTTCATCGGGTCCTGCACGCAGCCCGCCAGAGGTCAGATCGACTGTTCCTTGGGTCTGGTTTGATCTGACACGTCCCTGCCGAAGAAAGCGGGGCGTCACGCCATGATGCAAACCAAAACACCGGAGTCGCAGGTTGCGGCACCGGATTGCGGTCGTTTAAGGGGATTGCGCACAGGGATCAAGAGCAAATCGCATCGAATTGCCGGGCAATACTGGTGGGAATCCGCCAGTCGTAAATTGCAGCGTTGCCTTACCCCCCGGATCGGGCATTCTGAGGCAAATTGAAAGAGCAGAATTTAAGACAGGACTTCAAGGATGCGAATTGCATTTGTGCTGGCAGTTTCGGCTGCTTTGCTTATGTCATGCGGACGCAACGGCCCGAAGCCTCAGGCGGTGGAGCCTGTGCCAGGCGTGGACCGGACAGCACCGTCTGTGATTTACCCCGATTTCGGTGACGCCGATCCGCATGAATGGGAGGGTCGTCATCCGGGTCTATATCCTGTCCACGGTCTGGATGTCTCTCGCTGGCAGGGGGCTATAGACTGGCGAAGGGCCAAAGCCTCCGGCGTGAGTTTTGTATTCATGAAAGCAACCGAAGGTGGGGACGTGGCCGATCCGATGTTCGATAACCACCGGCGCGGCGCGCAAGCCGCCGGTGTGCCTTGGGGGGCCTATCACTATTATTATTTCTGTCGTTCGGCCCGCGAACAGGCCCGTTGGTTCATCCGCAATGTTCCGAAAGGCGCAGACCTGCCGCATGTGCTGGACATGGAATGGACGCCCCATTCAAAAACCTGCACGTTGCGGCCCGACGGCAATACCGTTCGGGCCGAGGCGCAACGGTTCCTGGACATTCTGGAACGACATTATGGTCGTCGTCCTATCATCTACACCACGGTAGATTTCTTTGAGGATACTGACATAGGCCGCCTGCCCAAGACCGAGTTTTGGTTGCGTTCGGTTGCCGGCCACCCGCGCGAGGTTTACCCGCGCACCGTCTGGCGGTTCTGGCAGTACACGGGCACCGGGCTGGTCCCAGGGGTTCAGGGCAGGGTGGACATCAATGCCTTTAACGGCTCGCCGGAAAGCTGGGCCAGATGGAAGGCAAAGCCTTAGAGTTTCGGCGTTCCGTAGGTTTCAATCGTACCGCCGCTGACCAGATGGTCCAATCGCCGCTCGCGTTCTTCGCCATATGCGTTGCGCAGCCAAAAGGTTTCACCCGCGTTGAGTTCGCGACGCTCAAACCCGCGTTCGCGCAGGCATCGATCCACCTGATCAATCTCACCCTGTACGCGCAGCTCGTCCTGGATCGGAGCGGTTACAGCTGGTCCGATAATGATTCCCCAAAGGAGAATGTTGGTCGCATACCCCCCGATGACAGCGGCATTTCCGCCTTCATCTGCTTCTTGCGAGCAGGAATCCACCGCAACCCGCGCAGAGTATAGATTATGACCTGCTTGTGTGGGAACAGACATCCCAAGTGGCTTTGTGGTGCAGGCCGAAGCCGCCAACACCGCGCCAAGTAATAGCTTTTTCATAATGTAGTCAGTCTCACTTCAATCTTAATTGCCCACGAATCCTATGGACCTAGAAGGTGAATAAATTGAGGTGTGTTCAACTTCAAATGGCAATCTGACAAAGAATTAGTCTGCGGCATCGCCGCCACATCCCTGTCCTTCAATCCAGCTTTCCGGGCTTGGATTTTACATACTCTGCCCAGATGTCGGGACGTCGATCGCGGGTGATGTCTTCCGCCATTTTGTGACGCCATTCCGCAATGCGGCCATGGTGACCTGACATCAAAATCTCAGGGATTGGGCGCCCTTTCCAGTCTGCCGGACGTGTGTATTGCGGGTGTTCCAGCAGGCCCGAGGAAAAGCTCTCTTCCTCGGTAGAAGCCTGATTGCCCAGAACGCCGGGGATCAGACGAACGGTTGCATCGATCAGGGCTTGTGCCGCGATTTCACCGCCGGTCATTACAAAGTCACCCAGCGATACTTCCTGTACCCCGTAGTGCTCCAAAACACGCTCGTCCACACCTTCGAACCGGCCGCACAACAAGGTCATGCCGTCGCATCGCGCGAGGTTCTGCATCATGCGCTGGTCCATGCGTCGCCCGCGCGGGCTAAGGTAAATCAGCGGCCAATTGCCGTGCACACCCGCCATCGTATCTTCAATAGCTTCACCCAGAACATCCGCGCGCAGCACCATGCCAGCACCGCCACCAGCTGGCGTGTCATCGACGTTGCGGTGCTTGCCAACGCCGAACTGCCGCAGGTCCACCGTCTCGAGCTGCCACAAGCCTTCTTGCAATGCTTTGCCCGTCAGGCTTTCGCCCAGCACTCCGGGAAAGGCTGTTGGAAACAACGTGATGATCTTAGCTTTCCAGACCCCGTGCAAATCCGGTGTCGGAGTCAAAAGTTCACGCGGTTTCAAAGTCGGCCGGATCGCTTTGCGGCCGTGGGATTTGCTGGGTTTGTCTGTCATGTCTGGCGGGCCAGTTCGGTCTGGGCAGTTTGAATCAGAGCCTTCTTCTGGGTGATCAAAGCCGCTTCGTCCAGTGATGAACGGTTCAGCGTCAGCATTTCCTGCAACACCTCGTCAAAAAAGCTGGGGCTTACGCGTGCAGGACCCCGAAGCTGCGCAGCTTTCTCGGGCGGCAAATCCAGAAAACTTGCAAACGGCGCACCTGCTCCAAAATGATTGTCCTGCATCTTTTCCATAAAAGCCGTCTCTACGGTTACGGATGGCAGCCGATCCCTTATTCTGTCGGCAGTATCCTGCAACGCCGGCAGATGCGCCAAATCAGAGCAGAAGCCGTCCAGATCCTGCACAATCCGAGATTGTTGCAAATCGTGAGCCCACAGACTGCGCAGCCATGCATCGCGTTGGCGCAGAGAAAGGTAGACAGTGATGTCGATCTGATCGCCAAGAAATCGTCGGCGCAGCACACTGACCAGCGTCTCGGCCAGTTCTGGTGCGGCACCATAACCTTCCTCGCGGTTTCTGCTGGGGCGCAGGCCCAGGAAGTTTTCTTCGCTCAGGATCAGGCCCCGGCGTTCGCCAAAATCCAAACCGTCCAAAAAGGTTTGAACTTGTCCGCCAAATCCGGCCAGCGTCGCGTCCAGCCGATAGATTGAATGGCGCGTAGCCGCCTCGCTCAGCCCGGACTTGCGGGTTTTGTAGGGTAGAACCAATGCAAAGCGGGGCCAGATCAATTCACGGTTTTCATACAGAAACGACTGTGCTGCGGTCATGCCTGTCTTGTGCAGGCCCAGATGCAGCAAAATGCGCCGCATCAGATCAAGCCTTCGGGCGGGTCAGCCACGATACGGCCTTGCTCAAGATCCACTGTGGGCACCACTTGCAGCGTAAACGGAAGCAGAACGGTAGATTTCAGGCCCGGCCCATGCAGTTCCAGCAGGTCCGCAGCGCCATGGTTCTGTACGGACTTAACCTTGCCCAGCAGCGTGCCGCCGGTGTCATAGACATCCAGACCGATCAGATCGGTGTGATAAAACTCATCATCGGGAAGCGAGGGCAGCTGATCGCGCCGCGCAAACAGGCGCAGGCCGTTTAGCGCATCGGCCTCTTCCTTGGTTTCAACCCCGCCCAGACGTGCCGCAAACCCGTTTTTGATCGCGCGTGTCAGAACAACCGGATAGCGTTGTTCGCCGGTCTCATCTGTCAACGGAGAGTAGTGTTCGATATCTTCGGGAATGGCGCAAAAGCTTTTCAGGCGCACTTCGCCGCGTACACCGTAAGATCCTGCAACGCTGCCGACGCAGATCAGATCACTCATTGGAAGCGCCTGTTGTCAAACAAATCCCGTTTCTCCATTCGCCAAGGCCTTCGCAGGCTTCGCGTTGATTGCTGCGTTCAAAGAACACGCCGACAATAAAGGCGATCAGCAGCAAAATGGGAAGTCGAATCAATCCGAACATGGGGCCTTACCGTGTTTCGATCGTCAGGGTTTGGGCGCGGTTTTCCCAGCCAACCTGTTCCAGTTCTGGTGTGTCTGATACCTGTTCAGGCCATCCAACGCAGAAGTATCCAATCAGTCGCCAGTCTTCCGGCACGCTCAGATCGCGTATCATTTGGTCGGGATCCAGGATCGACACCCAGCCCAGCCCCAACCCCTCGGCCCGCAAGGCCAGCCAGAACAGGGTGATTGCCGAGACAACAGAGTAACGCCGCATCTCGGGCATCGTGCCCGCGCCCAGCCCCAAGCCCTTGTCGGTACTGTCATCGCAGAATACAGCCAGTTGCACGGGGGCCTCTTGCATCCCGGACAGTTTCAGTCGGCTGTAAAGCTGCGCCTTGTCGCCGGAATACCCCGCCAGCGCATCATCGTTGGCGGTTTGAAAATTCTTTAATGCAGCGGATCGCGCCGCTTCGCTTTCGACGCGGATCACGCGCCAGGGTTCGCTGAGCCCGACCGAAGGGGCCAGTTGAAATGCGTCGAGGCAGCGCGCCAGCACTGCCTCGTCCACGGTGTCGGTGCGGAACCGGCGCACATCACGCCGGAGCCGCATCAACAGATCAAACTGCGTGCGAAAATCGTCGGTGAAAGTCTGATCCCGCACGCGCTTTCCTGCTTATTCTTCTGCAGCCGCTTCTTCAGCCGGTGCAGCAGCCGCTTCGGCAGCTTCAGCAGCCTTGGCCGCTTTCTCTTCCGCGCGTTCCTGAGCTTTCTTGCCCGGCGTACCCTTGTTGGGGTTGTTGCGCTCGGCTTTTTCACGGGTGCCGGCTGCTTCCAGCATACGTGCGATACGGTCGGTGGGCTGGGCGCCCTGATCCAGCCAGTACTGGATGCGCTCCATGTCCATCTTCACGCGCTCTTCGCTGTCTTTCGGCAGCAGCGGGTTATAGGTGCCCAGTTTCTCGATGAAACGACCATCGCGGGGCATACGGCTGTCAGCAGCCACGATGCGATAGAAGGGACGCTTTTTCGAGCCGCCGCGGGCGAGACGAATTTTCATTGCCATGGTGGTATCTCCTTTGAATGGCATATCCGGTTGGAAACCGGTTTAGTTCTGGTGTTTGTTGAACGGGAGGTTCATTCTTGGTGTTTCCGGTGGTGTCGGATGACTTCCTGAATGATGAAATTCAGGAAAGCCTTGGCGAAGTCGGGGTCCAGATCGGCCTCTTTCGCCAGGTCTTCGAGCCGTGCGATCTGCGCCGCTTCGCGCGACGGATCGGACGGGGGAAGGTCGTGTTCGGCCTTGAGCTTGCCAACGGCCTGCGTGTGCTTGAACCGCTCACCCAACGTATAGACAAGGATCGCATCCAGTCGGTCGATGCTTTCGCGATGCTCTTTCAACAGCGTGGCAGCCTGTGTCACGGGGTTGGTCATTGGCCGGTCCTTTCGGTGGTCAGGTCAATCTGCGGGTGACGCCAGATCTGGGCTTTCTTGCCCAAAAGCTCACCGTCGCGCTCGTAGGTGGCCCCAAGCCGTTTGGCCAGTGCGCGCGAGCGGTCGTTGGAATGGGCGATATAGCTGATCACCCCGTTCAGACCTTGATGCCCTGCCGCGTAGTCACGCGCGGCCGCTGCGGCCTCCAGGCCCAGCCCTTTGCCTTCGGCCTCGACCATAAGGGTCCAGCCCAGCTCGGGCTCGGCCCAGCCGGGGGCGTCGATCATCCCGGCCCATCCAACAAATGCGCCGCTGGCTTTTTCGGTCAGATGCCACAGGCCAAAGCCCATCAGAGCCCAATGACCAAGGCGTTTTGCCAGCGAGTCCCAACTGCCAAGCTCATCCTTGGGTCCGCCGACCATATGGCTGCGCTCAGTCGCAAAGAACGCAGTCATCGCAGGCAGGTCGTCCAGATGTGGAGCGCGCAGGATCAGGCGCTCGGTCTCGATGGTGGGGATGGTGAACGAAGTCATGCGTATGCCTCCATCCCGCCATCACTATCCGATGAGAGGTAACGGTAAACGTGCACGGGTTCGTCAAAAACGCGTTCAGCTTTCGCGTCCCGCTTTGCACCTGCGCGCCGCGCGACATCGGCGGACCGGGCATTGTCGGGATCGACATAGCTAACCAGTGAAGGCAGGTCCTGAGTATCGAGCGCAAAGCTGCGTGCTGCTGCCACCGCTTCTGTCGCGATGCCTTGGCCCTCGGCTGCGGCGGTCAGCATATAGCCCAGTTCGTGCTCCTGATCGCCGAACTCCATGCCGACCGAAACAAACCCCATGACGGTTCCCGAGGCCCTGTTCTCGATAGTCCACACGCCTGCACCGCGCAGCATCCATCCAGCGACGTACTGAGTGAAATCCTGCCAGGCGCCATTGCGATCAAACGGGCCATCCATAAAACGCGCGCGGTCCGACATCAGTATCCCGGCATATTCCTCGAAATCCCGCAACTCGGGCGCGCGCAGCACTAAACGCGCGGTCTCGATGCGCGGCACCAGCGCACCCAGCCGCGCGGACAGCGCGGCTGCGGGACCGGTGGCCGGAGCCTCCCAAGGATATGTCGAAAGGGGTGTCATTTACTTTTTCTTGCCGAACCCGCTGAGGCCCTGAGGCAGACCCATACCGCCACCCAGTCCGGGCAGGCCGCCGGGCATTTTGCCGCCCATCGCCTTGGCCGCCTGTTCCAGCGCCTTGGGGTCCATGCCCGCAGCCATATCCTCGGGCGAGGGGCCGCCTTTGCCGAACATGCCTTTCATGGCCTGTTTCAGCATCTTGCCTTTGCCCATCTTGCCCATCTTTTTCATCATGTCCGACATCTGCCGGTGCATCTTGAGCAGCTTGTTGAGGTCGCTGACCTCCATCCCCGAACCGGCGGCAATCCGTTTCTTGCGGCTTGCTTGCAACAGCTGAGGGTTGGCGCGCTCGCGTTTGGTCATCGACTGGATCATCGCGATCTGCTGGCGCAGGATCTTGTCGTCCAGACCGGCCTGATCCATCTGCTTGGCCATCTTTCCCATGCCGGGCATCATGCCCATCATGCCCTGCATGCCGCCCATCTGGATCATCTGCTCCAGCTGCATCTTCAGGTCGTTCATGTTGAACTGACCTTTGACCATGCGCTTCATCATGCGCTCGGTCTGTTCCATCTCCATCGTTTCCTGGGCCTTTTCGACCAGGGCAACGATGTCGCCCATGCCCAGAATTCGACCGGCGATCCGGTCGGGTTCGAAAGTTTCGAGCGCGTCCATCTTTTCGCCCAGACCGACAAAGCGGATCGGCTTGCCAGTGACCGCGCGCATCGACAGTGCCGCACCGCCACGGCCGTCACCGTCCATCCGGGTCAGAACCACGCCCGAGATGCCGACCTTGGCGTCGAACTCTTCGGCGACTTCAACAGCGACCTGACCGGTCAGACCGTCGACGACCAGCAGGGTCTCGCGCGGGTCGACTACGTTGCGGACCTGTTCCACCTCGTCCATCAGGACTTCGTCGATATGCAGACGGCCTGCGGTGTCGAGCATGTAGACGTCATAGCCGCCCAGTGTCGCCTGTTGCTTGGCGCGCTTGGCAATATCGACAGGTTTCTGGCCCGGCACGATGGGCAGGGTATCGACGCCAACCTGCGTGCCCAGAACGGCCAGCTGATCCATCGCCGCCGGGCGATAGACGTCGAGCGAGGCCATCAGGACCTTCTTGCCCTCTTTTTCTTTCAGGCGTTTCGCCAGCTTACCGGTGGTGGTCGTCTTACCCGAGCCTTGCAGACCGACCATCAGGATCGGGGCAGGCGGGTTGTCGATCTTCAGCTTGCCGGGGTCTTCCTCGCCGCGCAGGGTATCGACCAGCGCGTCATGCACGATCTTGACGACCTGCTGGCCGGGGGTGATCGATTTGGTGACGGCCTGGCCGGTCGCCTGTTCCTGCACCTTCTTGACGAACGCGCGGGCAACGGGCAGCGAGACGTCGGCCTCAAGCAGAGCCACACGCACTTCACGCAGCGCGGTCTTGACGTCTTCTTCTGACAGGGCGCCCTGTTTGGTCAGCCGGTCAAAGACGCCAGAGAGGCGTTCGGATAGATTTTCAAACATGCCTTCGGCCTCCTATGCCGGTTTTGAATAGGCGCTTCTTAAGTAAGAAACACCGGTTGAATACACAATTGCCCCCTCCCACTGAATTAGACGTGGGGGTAATGCCAAATGGCATTGCCCCCACGGGCGAAACTCGCTGGTGGGGGGCGATCCCTGAACGACTCAAGGGACCGGAAGATCGAAAGGCTTCCGGATGTTTGGCGGTCGTTTACGCCCTGGGGCCGGGTGAGTCAAGATAAGCTGTGTGAAGGCTGCCGGTGTAGGGTACTCTGATCGAAACAAACTCGGGGGGAAGGGGCGATGAGGGACAATCTTCCGCAAAAGACAACGGATTATGTTGGCGAGGTGACCAACACCGATATCTGGTCCGGTTTCGAGATACGGTCTGACGACGTCTTCGTATGCACGCCGCCAAAATGCGGCACCACGTGGACGCAGACTCTGGTGCGAATGCTGATCACGCAGACCGCCGACCCCGGTGTATACGACAACAAGATATCGCCATGGCTGGATTGCGGCTTTCGCGACAGGGAAGAGCAGGCAAAAACGCTGAACGCACAAAGCCATCGGCGTTGCATCAAGACACATACGCCGCTGGACGGCATTACCTTCTCGCCTGATGCGCAGTATCTGGTTGTGCACCGCCATCCTGTCGACGTGCATTTCTCAATGCGCAGTCATGTCGAGAATATGAAGGCCGATTGGCTGGATTACCTGTTTCCCGACGATTTGTCAGAAGCCTTTTCCATGTTTCTGGATCGACCCGCTTCTTCAAAAGGTACGGATGACTTGACCCTCAGATCCTTTGTTCACCACTTCAGGTCTTTTTGGGCTTTCCGTGAATTGCCCAATATTCATTTCCTGCACTACGCCGAACTCAGCCGCGATTTGCCCGGACAAGTCGCGCGCCTAGCCAACATCATGGATATCGAGATCAGCCCGCAGCTGATCGATGACATCGCCGAGGCGGGCAGTTTCGGGTCTATGAAGAACAATGCGCAGCGTCTGGAGCAAACTCCCGGTTTCACCAGCGGGTTTCACGACTTCACGCAGTTCTTTTCTTCGGGCACCAGCAACAAGTGGGAAGGCAAATTGACGTCTGATGACATGGCCAGATACGACGCCCGCATGTCCGAGCTGGTTTCACCTGAAGAACGCCTGTGGTTGGAACGCGATTTAACCTCTAGCCCGCGCTGACGCCTAGGTTGCCCCGATTGGACGCGGGCAGCCAGACATTCACAGCCTCAGCCAGCCGATGTGCGCCTGACCCGCTGACATATGCCTCGACAATGGGATGACGGCCAGCGCTCATTCCCTCGTCCAGGATCAGCACTGGGCGATACATCGTCGACGTGCGCTTGCCGTTTCTGGACTTTGTGCTTTCGACCTCGGCATGAGATAAGCTGGATAGCTTATGCTCGACGGCCTCATAACCAAATACGGATTGGCGGCGGATCAGAATGCTGTTGTCGCGACGGTCCAATACGACCTGAACCCGTCGAACAAACGCGCAGAAAGCACCCAGTCCCATGCCACCCCCAAAAACAGCAAAGAAGAGGCCAAACCAGATGCCCTCGCCGCCTTCACTGGCCATGAACAGGCCAGCACCTACAAAGGCGAGTATGAAGAGAACCAATGTGATGCCGATGAACCAGGGCGTGTTTGACAGGATCAGTTGGTCAGGGGTGTTGCGCGTCACTTTCATGGCAGAACGCTACAGCACTTTCCGGCGTTGTTGAAGCAAAGCGCAGCGCTTGGGCCTTTAATAAAAGTGCGCGCACGCGACAAACAATTCCTGCGGCAATGGAAATATGTGGTCTTCCCGATCGCTGATTGCAGGCAGAGGCGTTCTGTGGCACAGCGCAGAAAATTCAGTGCAAGGAGACCGGGATGGACGCCTCATCTGCTTTTCAGGACACATTGCCTTTGAGTTCCGATGCGTTGCTGGCGCAGCTGGATGATTGGGGTTTGGCCTATCGTCTGCATACACATGTGCCGCTGCGCACGGTTGAGGACTCGAAAGCAGTCGAAGATCAGTTCATGGTCCCCGGCGAAAATGCGTTACGGGTTAAGAACCTGTATTTGCGCGACAAGAAAAAGCGTAACTATTTAGTAACGCTCGAGCAGAACCGCGAAATCGATCTCAAGGCGCTGGGTGCGGATCTGGGTGTTGGAAACCTGTCTTTCGGGTCGGCAGACCGGCTGATGCAGAATCTCGGCATTCGCCCCGGGGCGGTCAGTCCGCTGGCGATGATCAACGGGGTGCAAAACAATGTCCGGTTCTTTATGGACTCGGCCGCCAGGCAAGCCGAAGTGATCTACATGCATCCGCTGGTCAATGACCGCACAGTGGCCCTGAAGCAGGCCGACGTGATGGCTTTCTTTGATCGCATCGGATGCGAGGTTAACTGGCTGTCCTGATCACCCGAGCGCCTCTTTCAGCGCGGCAGAGACATGTGCGGCTGACGGGTTGACGAACAGGTGCCCGTCCGCCTCGAAAACCGGATCATCAAGGTGGGCCGGAAACGCCAATGGCAGCTCGGTACAGGCCAACAGAATTGCCGTTCCTTTGGCTGCGTGTTTGTTGCAAAAGGCAAGCAATCGCGTACGCGCAGTAACAGACGCGCCGCCATAAAAGTCGCTGTCGATCATGGCCTGCATCTCGGCTATCTCAGGCTCGGGCAGGCGATCATTTGCCGTGATACCCTCGGCGGCCAACCGATCTGCATAGTTTGTCGCTTGCATCGTCACGGCAGTTCCCAAGACCAGAGCTTTGGATGCGCCGGTGCTTGCCGTGGCTTCGGCGGTCGCGTCAAAGATACTGAGAACAGGCATGGAAACGCCTTGCCGGATTGCGTGCAGCCGCGCGTGCGGAGTATTTGAGGCGATGATCCCGAAATCGCAGCCTGCGCGTTCCAAAGTCAGCAGAGCATCACGGAACACGCTGTCAAATTCCGCCCAGCTTGCCTCATCACCGGCGACGCCGCGCAGGGCGCGTGTCCTGGCCTGAGTGACGGATTCGATGGTCATGGGCGGGACTGGCAAAGGAGAGCCGTGGCCCAGTTGCGCAAAGTAGCGTCCTGCGCCTTCTGCAATGGCCCGGTAATAATCAACGGTCGAAGCCCAGCCCACACCGCCCAGAATGCCGATTTTCTTCATGAGTAACGCCCAGCCTGCTCATTTGCATGAACGGCAGACTGGACGTTTCTATTCTTTTTGACCAGAGCCAATCAGGCTGCGAGTTCGGCAACGGCCTTGCGGGCGCTTTCCAATGCAGCTTCGGGGTTCACCGCCATCTGATCCGCAGCGATAACCTCTACGTCATGGATGCCGATAAAGCCCAGAACGTGGCGGGCATAGTTGGTGGCAAAATCCGCCTCGGACCCGACGGGGACACCACCAGAGGCAATCGCCAGAATGGCGCGTTTGCCTTCCAGCAAACCCTTGGGGCCGTTTTCAGTATAGGAAAAAGTCAAACCCGCGCGGGCAACCAAGTCTACCCAGGCTTTGAATGCGGCAGGAACCGAAAAGTTGTAGATCGGAAGCCCAATCACGATGGTGTCGGCGTCTTGCAGTTCGGACACCAATTCGTCGGACAGGGCCAGCCGGTCACGCTGTATGTCGTCGCGCTGATCGGCCGGGGTGAAGTTGGCGGCGATCCAGTCCTCGGTCAAAAGCGGCAGGGGCGTGGCCAGATCGCGGCGGATGATGCGCTCTGCACCCAACTGCCGGACCACACGGCCGGACAGATCGCGTGTGGTCGAGTCTACCCGGCGGGCAGATGAGTCGATGTGAAGGATGGTTTTAGTCATTGTTCAGGTCCTTTGGGTCAGGGAAATCTTGTCCTGTCCCCAATATGAATATTGCGTTTGCGAACAAAACTCGGATACATCAACAGTTATTGTTGGAAATTGCACAGTGACGTTATTGCCATGGACAATTGGGACGAAGTGAGGACCGCCTATCAGGTGGCGCGTATGGGGACGGTCAGCGGCGCGGCCGAGGTTCTTGGCGTTCACCACGCCACCGTGATCCGCCACATTGATGCGATCGAGGCACGGCTGGGTGTAAAACTGTTCCAGCGTCACGCACGCGGATACACGCCGACCGAGGCGGGCGACGATCTGTTGCGCGTCGCGCAGGCCACCGAAGATCAGTTCAACCAGCTTGTTGGTCGTATGAAGGGACGGGGCGATGACGTTTCAGGCGAATTGGTGGTGACGTCGCTTGGATCACTTGCGCCGTTGGTTGTGCCCACGCTCACGGCCTTTCAAAAGATGCACCCGGATCTTATCGTGCGTTACCTGACCGGCGACCGGCTTTTCCGTCTGGAATACGGCGAGGCGCATGTGGCGATCCGCGCAGGATCAGCGCCGGATCAGCCGGACAACGTGGTACAACCGTTTCGACAAGAAGAAGTCGGCCTTTACGCCAGCACCGCATATGTTGAACGCTTTGGTAAACCGTCAGGTATCGAAGATTTCGGCAACCATCAGTTCGTCAGTTCAGACGACGAAAGCAGCCGCGCGCCGTTCACCCGTTGGCTTCGCGCGACTGCTCCCGCCGATCGCATAACCTTCCGCTGTACAAACAACTTCTGTATGCGCGAGGCAGTCCTTGCCGGGGCGGGCATAGGTTTCATGGCCCGCTGGGAAGCGGCCCGCCACGACAACCTGGTCGAAGTGATGGACCCGCTTCCGGAATGGTTCGGAAACCTGTGGCTCGTGACTCACGTGGATTTACACCGCACCACCAAGGTGCAGGCGTTCCTCAGTTTTCTCAAAGAAGAAGCCAAAGGCTGGCAGCCATGAGCCCTCAGGCGCGTGGTCATCTGGCCATGCTGACCTTCTCAGCCCTTGTTGCGGGCAGTTTTTCGTTGGGATCCATGATCGCGAACGAAATTGCGCCTGCCGCGCTTAATGCAGTCCGATTTGCGATTGCTGCTGTGGTGATTGGTGTGGCAGCTCTGGCCACAACCGGTGTGCCGCGCAGCGCCGCGCAAGCCCCGTGGCGTTACCTAGTACTGGGCGGGCTGTTTGCCACCTATTTCGTCCTGATGTTCTATGGATTGCAAACTGCCCCACCGGTCAGCGCCGCTGCGGTGTTCACTCTGACACCGGTTGTTTCAGCGGTCGCGGGATGGGTTCTGTTAAGACAGATCACCACACCGCGTATGGCGCTGGCTTTGACCATCGGTGCCGTGGGTGCACTGTGGGTGATCTTTCGGGCCGATTGGCAGATGTTCCGCGCCTTTGAGATAGGGCGTGGTGAGATCATCTATTTCTGGGGGTGCGTCGCTCACGCAATCTATACACCGATGGTTCGCAAACTGAATCGTGGAGAACCGGCTGTGGTGTTCACCTTTGGCACTTTGATCGCCGGATGCTTGCTGCTGACCGTGTTTGGTTGGTCTGATCTGAGTGCAACTGACTGGAGTGCGCTGCCGGCCATCGTTTGGATTGGTTTGCTTTACATCTCTTTCTTTGCAACGGCTGCCAGCTTTGTTTTGGTGCAGTTCTCGTCTTTGAGGCTGCCGTCAGCGAAGGTCATGGCTTATACCTACTTGGTGCCAAGTTGGGTTATTCTTTGGGAAATTGCTTTGGGCAAAGCTGTACCCACTGGCTTGATACTGGGCGGTGTTGCGCTGACGGTCATCGCTTTGCTGATGCTGCTGAAAGAGGAAGCGCCGCGTGCAATGCCGGTGCGAAGGACCGCAGAATAGTGTTCTGCCGCCGCTAAAAAAGCGTGTCTGAGCCAAATGCATTCCAAATGCAGAATTTGTTGAGCCAGATCAAGGTTCGGGGCAGGTCCCTCCAATACACTGAGATTTAGGTGAGAGGAGGAGATTATGTTCAAGCATATCATGCTGCCGATAGATCGGCACCTGCCGCCCGAAGTCCGTAAAGCTGCTGATATCGCGGCGCAAGTTGCGAAATGGCAAGGTGCGAAAATCACTCTGGTCAGCGTCACCGGCGCCCATTTGGGTGAATCCACAACAACCGAAGCCGAGATCGACAAGGATCTTGCGAAGTTTACTGAAACGCTCGCCACCGAAAGCGGTGCTGAGGTTGCCACTCGCAAAATTCATTCTGTTGACGTCGCCGCCGAAGTGGACAGCGACCTGACCCAGGCCGCAGAAGAGCTGGGCGCTGATCTGATCATCGTGGGAACCCATGCTCCGCGGATTACGGACTATATCTTTTCTAGCCACGCGGGTTATCTGGCCAAACATGCCAGCATGTCGGTTTTTGTGGTGCGTTAAGCGTCGTCCGACGTCGGAAGCTCAACTTCCAGGAACCGTTCGAACGCGTCCAGATTGACAGGTTCGAATTGTCCGAACCCCTGCATCCAAACCGAAGCGGCACGCAGGGCGTCGGGCTCCAGCTTGCACCATTTCACCCGTCCGCGTTTTTCCTGAGAAATCAATCCGGCTTTGGTCAGGATGACCAAGTGTTTTGAGATCGCCGCCAATGACATCTCAAAAGGTTCGGCGACATCTGTCACGGCCATGTCGTCCTCTAGCAGCATTGCCAGAATAGCACGGCGCGTGGGGTCGGCGAGGGCAGCAAACACAGTGTCGAGCGGATCAGTCATTACCCTGTCATAACCGCTTGGGGCAGGGGCGGAAAGGGCGTTACAGCATCGGATGGCGATAGGTGTCGGTGGGGAAGCGCAGGTTTAACTGCTCTGCTTCGCTTGCGGTCAGGCCGATGTCGCGGGCCATGCGCGCGTTTGGCGGCAAAGGTGTTGCGTTTTTCCGAGAGCGCGAAGCCGGGCGGCAGCTTCGCAGTATATGTTTGAAAAACAGATATGAAATAACGGAGAAACTTGTTTGAACTTTTTCCATGAGGACACCTTTATCGCTGTATTTACGGAAAAATGCGTCAAATCGAACGGCCAATCAAAATCAATTACTTGACTTATTATGTGCTAAAAAAGCACATATTAGGGATGGCCCGACTATTACCTCCGTTGAACGCGCTGAAAGCCTTTGAAGCGGCCGGACGGCACGAGAGCTTCAGCCGTGCAGCGGAAGAGTTGAACGTCAGCCATTCTGCCATCAGCCGCCATGTGCGTGGGTTGGAGGACCGGCTTGGCGTCTCGTTGTTTCGGGATTTGCCCCGCGGAGTCGAACTGACCCTGGAAGGGCGCGGCTTGCTGTTGCGGGTGATGAGTGCGCTTGATGAGATCGCCGAGGCCACTGAGATCGTTCGTCAAAGGCCCGAAGGCACACTCACCATCAGTTGTGAGCCGCTGTTCGCCATGAAATACCTTATCCCCCGGCTGTCGGGGTTTTATTCAGCCTTCCCAGGGGTCGAACTCAGGCTGGAAGCCTCGCGAGCGCTGGCGGATGTCGAACGACATGACGCAGATCTGGCGATCCGGTTTGCGCATCGGGGTGTGCTGGATATTCCGTCCGACCTGATCAGTGATGAGCCACTTTACACCTACGCCACGCCGGATCTGAGACCCGAGGGCTGGGACAGCCCCGAACAGGTGCTGAATTATCGTTTGTATCGCGACCGGATCGGCGAAGTCTGGCCGCGTTGGGCAGAATTGGCGGGGTTTGAAATACCAGAGTCCCGCATAAACGGTTGGCGGATGGAGACGGATCTTTCGCTGACGGCAGCCGTTAGTGGGCTGGGCGTTTTTCTGGGGTCAGAAGACTGCGTCCTGAGTGATCTGCAAGCTGGTCGCTTGATCCGGTGTTTTCCTATTGGGTTCCGCGAGGGCAGTTTCCGCTTGGTATTGGGCGCTGGTGCGGTGCGTCGCAGATCGGTGCAGACCTTCCGCGCGTGGTTGCTGGACGAAAGCGCAAACCTGCGTGGCCAACCCATCCAGCGGGAATAATCAACTGTTTGGTTGAATATGCAGATTCAATGCATTTTGAGGCTTCGGAAGGTTCTGGTGACTCTCCGACATCGTGTCCGCGTCGATAAAGTTTATTAAAGACAATATGTTAACGTGCGTCAATTCGGGCATTCAAGGACGTTGACTCTGCGCCCGCTGAGCCTTAGCACCATGCCCAAGACTGTACGAGGGAAACGCCCGTGACCGATGATGACCAAAAGCAGCGTATGGCGCAGCTGGAGGCCAAGATCGAAGCGGCAAAAAAGGCCAAAGCGCCAAAGCCCCGTGCAGATGCTGACGTGTCCGGGGGCGAGCTTGCCTGGAGGATGGTCATCGAAATGGTATCCGGTCTGGGGATCGGGTTTGGCATCGGATACGGGCTGGACAGCCTGCTCGGGACGATCCCGATTTTTCTGGTGCTGTTCACATTGCTGGGCCTTGTCGCGGGCGTGAAGGTTATGCTCCGCAGCGCGAAAGAGGTTCAAGAGAAACAAACGGCGGCAACAGCTGCCGAGAAGGACGAGAGGGACTGACCGTGGCAACTGAGACCACCGCAGCAGAAGGCAGCAGCCTGGTATTCCACCCGATGGATCAGTTCATCGTCAAGCCGCTGTTCGGCGACGGTGCTGTCGGTATGTTCACAGTCACCAACGTGACCCTGTGGCTGTTCTTTGCGATCCTTGCGGTAATTGCCCTGCTGGTGCTGCCCACGTCCAAGCGCGCGATTGTCCCCACCCGGATGCAGTCCGTCGCGGAACTGACCTACGGCTTCATCTACAAGATGCTGGAAGACATCTGCGGCAAGGAAGGCGTTAAGTTCTTCCCGTATGTCATGACCCTGTTCATGTTTATCGTTTGCGCAAACTTCCTGGGCCTGATCCCGACGTCGTTCACCACCACATCGCATTTTGCCGTGACCATCCCGCTGGCGCTGGCTGTGTTCCTGGCAGTGACCATTCTGGGCTTCGTCAAGAATGGCGCGGGCTTTCTGGGCTTGTTCTGGGTGTCCAGCGCACCGCTGGCGCTGCGCCCGATCCTGGCGATCATCGAGCTGATCTCGTACTTCGTACGCCCTGTCAGCCACTCTATTCGTCTTGCCGGTAACGTCATGGCAGGCCACGCGGTTATCAAGGTTTTTGCAGGCTTTGCCGCGATTGCCGTCATCTCGCCCGTGTCCGTTCTGGCGATCACCGCAATGTATGGTCTTGAGGTCCTTGTGTCCTTCATTCAGGCCTACGTTTTCACCATTCTGACCTGTGTTTACCTGAAAGATGCGCTGCATCCTTCGCACTAAGGTCCGATACCCAACATCGAAACTTCCAATTCGTAAGGAGATACATCATGGAAGGCGATCTCGCACACATCGGCGCAGGCCTGGCAGCAATCGGTTCCGGCGCAGCCGCAATCGGGGTGGGCAACGTTGCAGGCAACTTCCTGGCCGGCGCCCTGCGCAACCCTTCGGCGGCTGCTTCGCAGACCGCAACCCTGTTCATCGGTATCGCATTTGCAGAAGCCCTGGGGATCTTCGCATTCCTGGTCTCGCTGCTGCTGATGTTCGCCGTCTAATCTGCGGAACCTGATCCTTACGCGCAGGTGGGCCCAAGCCATAGCGGCCCACCTGTTGTAAAGACAACGTTCCGACGGAGGACATCATGGCGACTGAACCCATTACGAAAGAAGTAGCTGGCTCGTGCGTCGATGCTTATGGCTCTGCCATTGGTATGCCGCAGCTCTGCTTCGATTGGTTCCCCAACCAGATTTTCTGGCTGGTCATTACGCTGGTCGTCATCTTTCTGGTCCTGTCCCGCGTGGCTCTGCCCCGCATCGCGGCAATCCTGGCTGAACGTCAGGGGACCATTACCAACGACCTGGCTGCGGCCGAAGATCTGAAGGCCAAGGCGGTCGAGGCTGAAGAGGCCTACAACAAGGCGCTGGCCGATGCCCGTTCTGAGGCACAGCGTATCGCAGCGGAAGCCCGCGCCGAAATTCAGGCTGGTCTGGATGACGCGATTGCAAAAGCAGACGCGGAAATCGCTGCAAAAGCGGCTGAATCGGAAAAGGCAATTGCCGAAATCCGTGCCGGTGCGCTGGAAAGCATTCAAGTGGTTGCCAAGGACACGGCTGCCGAACTGGTCACAGCACTTGGCGGCGAAGCGGATGCGGATGCCATTGCCGGTGCCGTAGATGCACAGACGAAAGGATAAGTGACATGCGGAACACTCTTGCTCTTATCCTGACATTTGGTGCGGCCAGCCCGGCCTTTGCGGCCAAAGGCCCGTTCTTCTCGCTTGGCAACACAGACTTTGTCGTCCTTCTGGGCTTCATCGTCTTCATTGCGGTCCTGTTCTACTTCAAGGTCCCCGGCATGATCGGTGGCGCGTTGGACAACCGTGCAGAAGGCATCAAGTCCGAACTCGACGAAGCGCGCGCCCTGCATGAAGAAGCACGCAGCTTGCTGGCCTCGTACGAGCGCAAGCAGCGCGAAGTTCAGGGGCAGGCTGATGCCATCGTTGCAGCGGCCAAGGAAGACGCGGCTCTGGCCGCTGAACAGGCGAAGGTTGATCTGGAAAAGTCGATTGAGCGCCGTCTGGCTGCCGCTCAGGACCAGATTGCTTCGGCTGAAGCGTCTGCTGTGAAAGAAGTGCGCGACCAAGCCGTTTCGGTTGCAGTTGCTGCGGCGGGTTCGGTTCTGGCCAAGCAAATGACCGCAGCTCAGGCCAACAAACTGATCGACGCGTCGATTGCCGATGTAGGCACCAAGTTGCACTGACGGTTGACCCGCCAGACAAATGTTACAGTTGACCCGAGAGCGTTTCGCTTTCGGGTCTTTTGTTTTCTGGTGAGTTCTGCTTGTTTTGAAGCACACTCCGAATCCTGCGACCCGTTGGGGAACTGGTCGACAGGAAAGCTTTGCAGCTAGCGTGATAATACAGGGAAAGACAGACGGTGTCGGGCGACGCAGTTTCGATGAATATTGTTGGCGTGGTCAGAAATGGTGGCGTGGCGCTGATCGATACGATCAGCGGGATTGAAGCCCTGTCCGCCCAGTTGCACCGGTACTCGGTCACCATCGCGACCAATGACAATGCCGACGATACAGACCGTGTGCTGGTCGATTACGCTGCGCGAAACCAGCATGTCGATATCATTCAGCTGGACGCGCTTGTTTCAAGATTTCCTGACCGGATTGAGCGCATCACAGCAGCCAGAAACGCCGTGCTCAACAGGCTGGAAGAAAAAGACGATGACCACGAATTGACCCTGGTGCTGGATCTGAATGGTCCAAATACGCGCTTAGACGTTCAGGCGGTTCTGACAGCCGCAAAAAGGGTTGCCCCTTTGTGGGAAGGTGTCTTTGCCAATTCCAAACCTGCATATTACGACATTTATGCTCTGCGTTGCCCCGGCTGGTGTGATGAAGACGTCTGGCAGCGTATTCAGAGCACGCGCAGGCCATTTTTCGGGCGTCGCAAATGGCGCCGGGCGTTGCTGAAGTCAGCGGTTTATGACCGCCAGTTTCATATACCGGCCGAAACCCCGCTTATTCCGGTCGACAGTGCCTTTGGGGGCGCTGGGTTGTACAAGACCCGCGCGCTGCGTGGCTTGCGCTATTCGTGCCGCGACGAAAAGGGGCAGCGGGTCTGTGAACATGTGATGTTTCACAAACGGCTTCGGGACCGCGGCGCAAGGCTGTTCATTGACCCGGCCCTGACAACAGTGGCCCTTGATCGTCATTTGGGAGAAGGCAGTGGAAAACCTTTTCCGCGCCACCTGATCCCCGCTGCAACAGGGGCCGCTTAGTCGCGGCGTTTTCCACATTCGACTGGCAAATGAAGGCGGCGCTCAGGCCCGCCCGGTTTCATGTTGCAATCGTTGCTGCGCAATGGCTTCGTTGCGATCCGTCTTCCTTTGATCGGCCATGCAGCGTTCGACAAAATCAAGGTGTTGTTCAATTGCGGTGCGTGCGGCCAAAGGATTGCGCGCCTGTAACGCGTCATTGATCGCCCGATGCTGGTCCAGAATCGCTTCGCGCGTGGCGCGCTGTTGGAACATCGTCTGACGGTTGTAGAACACACCCTGCACCAAAAGATCATACATCGAGCGCATCATATGCAACATGATGACGTTATGACTGGCTTCGATGATGGCCATGTGGAATTCGGCATCCAGTTGTGCCTCGTCATCCGCTGCATTCCGGTCGTGGGCCGCCTGCATCTTGTCAAAGATTGCCTGAACCACTTTCAGATCGCTTTCGGATCCTTGGCGCGCAGCCCTTTCCGCTGCCAACCCTTCCATGTCGCGGCGAAAAGACAGGTAATCAAAGACCGCTTCATCATGGCTGCCAAACAAACGGATCAGTGCTGGGGAAAAGGCTGATCCCAGAACCTCGGCGACGTAGATCCCAGATCCTGCCTTGGCGGTCAGCAACCCTTGCATCTGAAGTTCGGATATTGCGTCGCGTAAGGACGGGCGCGACACACCCATCCGTTCGGCCAGTTCACGTTCCGAAGGGAGACGTTCGCCGGGACGCAGGATGCCGCGCAGGATCAGAAGTTCGATCTGGCGAACAACAGCAAGCGACAGTTTTTCGGTTTCAACTTTGTGAAAGGGCATGTTTGTTCCGCAATTGGTCAAGTCATTTGACCACGGACATGGGGCACGTTCAAGAACACCTGTTCACATCGGTTGAAATAATAGGTCAGTATTATTGACTTTAAATCTTCTGGCAATAGGCTGCCCGAAACTGAGATCGGAGGAGCCTCATGTCCCAACATACCTTGTTTGCTACCCGGGCTTCCCGGATGAAGGCATCAGAAATCCGAGAGCTGCTGAAACTGCTCGACCAACCAGGGATCATTTCCTTTGCTGGCGGCATTCCCGACCCTGCTTTGTTTCCCGCCGATGCGTTTGCACAAGCCTTTCAAGCAGCGCTGGGACCAGAGACACAGGCGCAAGCGCTGCAATACTCGGTCAGCGAAGGTTATGTCCCGCTGCGCGAATGGCTGGTGCAGCATATGCATGAAATCGGAGTGGCGTGTGACATCGACAACATCCTGATCACGTCTGGGTCACAGCAGGCGCTGGACTATCTGGGCAAGCTGTTTCTGTCGCCCGGCGACACGGCTTTGGTCGGATGGCCCACCTATCTGGGCGCGCTTGCTGCGTTCAACGCGTATGAACCCCGGTTTGATCGGCTGAACGGCAACAAAGGGGCCGCAGAATACAAGGCAGCAGCAGGGGACGGGGCTGTGAAATTCGCGTATCTTTCGGCGGATTTTGCCAACCCAACCGGCGAAACTCTGGATCGGCAAGGCAGGGAAGCTTTGTTGGACCTGGCAGAAGAGTTGGATTGCGCCATAATCGAAGACGGTGCCTATCAGGCGTTGCGCTATGACGGGGATCCGATTCCACCGATCCTGTCTTTGGAACTGGCTCGCAAAGGATGTGTTGAAGACTGCCGGACGATCTATTGCGGCAGCTTTTCAAAAACCCTGTCGCCGGGACTGCGCATGGGCTGGGTCGTGGCACCCAAACCGATCATCTCTCAACTGGTTCTGTTGAAGCAGGCGGCGGACCTGCATTCGGCGACTATCAACCAGATGGCCGTGCATGTCGTGGCGCAAGCGTGTTTTGACAGCCATATTCCCAAAGTGCGTGCTGTGTATCAAAGCCGTCGCGATGTGATGCTGAACGCGTTGGAACAGCATATGCCCGAAGGGGTCGAATGGACCCGACCCGAAGGCGGCATGTTCATCTGGGTCACGCTGCCTGCGGGGGTCAGTGGGTCTGAATTGCTGGCGCGTGCTTTGGACACCGTGAAAGTGGCCTTTGTGCCGGGTCAGGCATTCTTTCCGGATGGCAGCGGTGTCAATACCATTCGCCTGAGTTTTTCAAATTCTGACGAGGCCGCAATCCGCGAGGGTGTTCGTCGGTTGGGTGAAGTATTGCGGGCCTGAGGCGCGGAAAGGTTGTGTTAACCAAAATCCTGCAAATCTGCGGCATGATCCGGTGTCTTGCTCCTTTGTTGTTGGCTGCCTGTGCGGCCGGAACCCCTCATTTCCGCGACGTGCCTGCCACGCGCGTGGCGGTGAATGGCAGCGTGTTCGACGTGCGCGTGCGCGGTGAGCTGGCCGAAGCGGTTCGGGTCAACGCGCAGTACGCGCCCCGGCTGGGTCCGGTCCGGGACCGGGCCGCCCTTGCGATGGCTCAGGTGTCAGGTTGTCCAATTCTGGATGTGCTGGGCGATGCGGCGGTAACTGTTGGTGTTTTGGGCTGCGATCGAGACGCGGGCGAGCGTTTGCTGCTGACTGCTGTTTCAACGCCCAACTATGAATGCATCGACTATGGCATCTACGAAAACGTTGGGGATGACTACGGCTATCAGGTCTTTGAGTGCACCCCTTATTGATATACGCGTGTTCTTGGGTATTTCGGCAAGATATTGTGGATAACTCAAAATGATATCCCATATCCTGCGCAACTCCGTTGACTCGGACCCTATCCCTTGCGCAGACTTTCAACTCATAGGAATCACGGGACACGCTGCCATTGCGTTTCAGCAAGCTCAAACTGACCGGCTTCAAAAGCTTTGTTGATCCGACCGATCTGATCATCGCGGACGGGCTGACCGGTGTGGTGGGGCCAAATGGCTGTGGCAAGTCCAATCTTCTGGAGGCATTGCGTTGGGTGATGGGTGAAAACCGCCCGAAATCCATGCGCGGTGGCGCGATGGAGGATGTTATTTTTGCCGGTGCGGCCACGCGACCTGCACGCAATTTTGCCGAGGTTGTCCTGACCATGGACAACTCGGAACGTCTTGCGCCATCGGGGTTCAACGACAGTGATCAGTTGGAAATCGTGCGTCGCATCACCCGCGATGTCGGCAGCGCCTACAAGACCAATGGCAAAGATGTGCGCGCGCGTGATGTGCAGATGCTGTTCGCGGACGCCTCGACCGGCGCGCATTCGCCTGCTCTGGTCGGGCAGAACCGCATTGCCGAACTGATCAACGCCAAACCGCGCGCGCGCCGCCGCATTCTGGAAGAAGCTGCCGGGATCTCGGGCCTGTATCAGCGTCGGCACGAAGCCGAGCTGAAGCTGAAAGGCACCGAGGCGAACCTGACCCGCGTCGATGACGTTCTGGAACAACTTGGTGGGCAATTGGCTCAGTTGGCGCGTCAGGCCCGTCAGGCCGCGCGATACCGCGAGATTGGCGAACAACTGCGTCAGGCCGAAGGGATGCTGCTTTATCGGCGCTGGAAAGAGGCTGATATGGCCCGCCAGCAGGCTGAAGACAAGCTGCGCGAACGTATTACCGAAGCTTCCCGTGCCGAGGCCGAGGCGCGTGCCGCCGCTACAAAACGGGCTGAAATCGAAGAAACTTTGCCGCCACTTCGTGAAGAAGAGGCAATCGCAGCTGCGATTCTGCAACGTCAGCAGGTGCAGCGCGATCAACTTTCCGATCAGGAAACCCGCGCACGGCAAACCATTGAGACGCTGACAAACCGTATTCAGCAGCTTGGCCACGACATTGAGCGTGAAACCGGTCTGAACCGCGATGCAGGGCAGATGATCGAGCGTCTGGAATGGGAAGCGCGCGAGCTGGCAAAAGCAGCTGAAGGTCATGACGAGAAAGTGGCCGAGGCGGCAGAAATCGCGCGTGAGGCAGCCTCGATCCTGCAAAACCGCGAAGACCATCTGTCACAACAGACCGAAGATATGGCCCGCCTTGTCGCACGACACCAGTCGGCCCAGCGTTTGGTCGAAGACAGCCGCAAGACATTGACCCGGTCTGAGGGTGAAGAGGAAAAGGCGCGGCTGGCAGTTGATGAGGCAAAAACCGCCGTGACCCGCGCCAGCGAGGCGTTTGAAGCCGCCCAGGAAGGTGAGGAAGAAGCCCGCGAAGCCGCTGAAGCCGCCGAAGATGCTCTGGCAGCTGCGGATGAGCTGCGCAATGAAACGCAAGCCCGCGAGGCCGAAGCACGCGCGCAGCGTTCCGAGGCCGAAGGTGAACTGGGTGCAATCCGGGCCGAAACCACGGCGTTGGCCAAGCTGGTAGAACGCGACACCGCCGAAGGTGGCCAAGTTCTGGATCTGTTGCGTGTCGCGCCGGGCTTTGAAAAGGCTCTGGGCGCGGCCTTGGCCGATGATCTGCGCGCACCGCTGGTCGAAGGCGACGGCCCCTCTGGCTGGGTGCAGGTTGCGGGTTATGACAGCGATCAGCCCTTGCCGGATGGGGTCGAACCGCTGGCGCTGCACGTCTCGGGTCCGGATCGTCTCAGCCGTCGAATTGCGCAGATCGGTCTTGTGGATGCCGATCAGGGCGCGCGTTTGCAAACAGCGCTGAAACCGGGTCAACGGTTGGTGTCACGTTCCGGTGATTTGTGGCGCTGGGACGGCTTCCGCGCATGGGCCGAAGATGCGCCAAGCGCAGCTGCACTGCGGTTAGAGCAGCTCAACAAGCTGGAAGCGTTGAAGCAGGAACTGACACGCACCGAAGCGCAAGCAGATGGTGCCCGTGCCGCGCATGAGGCTCTGTCGCGGCAATTGGCGGATGTGACCGAGGCTGACCGCCGCGCACGAGAAGCTCGCCGTGCCGCGGATCAGCGCATGGCGGAAACCGCGCGACTGCTCAGCCGGGCAGAAGCGGACCGCAATCTGGCGCAGGGCAAGCTGGAGACTTTGACCCTTGCCGTAGATCGCCACAAAGAAGACGCTATGGCGGCCCGCGCGCAACTGCGCGAAGCCGAAGGCGCACTGAATGGCTTGGGCGATCTCGATAATGCGCGTGCTGAGGTCGAGGACATCAAACAAACTGTCGAGGCGGCGCGGATCACGATGCTGACCCACCGTTCGACCCATGATGAGCTGCGTCGTGAGGGGGACGCGCGCACCCGCCGCTCGCAGGAGGTCACAAAGGACCTCAGCGGGTGGCGGCATAGATTGGAGACCGCAGAAAAACGGATCTCGGAACTGGCCGAGCGCAAGGAAAGTTCGGAAGAGGAGCTGACCGAGGCCATGGCCGCCCCCGGTGAGATCGCCGAAGCGCGGGAAGAGCTGAACGAATTGATCGAAGCCGCCGAAGCGCGCCGGGCAGAGGCTGCGGACAAGCTGGCCGAGGCTGAAACCCAGCAGCGTGAGATTGTTCTGGCTGAACGTGAGGCTGAGCGCCTGGCTTCGGAAGCGCGCGAAAGCCGCGCGGCGGCTGAAGCGCGCTGTGACGCGGCAAAGGAAAGTGTGGTCGCTGCGGCAGAACGGATCGCCGAGGATCAGCAGCTGACCCCGAACCAGTTGTTGAATCAGCTGGACATGAACCCCGACCAGATACCTGCTGCGGATGTTCTGGAATCCGAGGTGAACCGCCACAAGCGCCAGCGTGATGCCATGGGTGCAGTGAACCTGCGGGCGGAAGAAGACAGCAAAGAAGTTCAGGAAGAATTCGATACGCTCAGCAGCGAAAAAGCTGATCTGGAAGAGGCGATCAAGGCCCTGCGCAGCGGCATCGCCAGCCTTAACCGCGAAGGACGCGAACGGTTGTTGACCGCTTTTGAACAGGTGAACTCGAACTTCGCTATGTTGTTCAAGCACCTGTTTGGGGGTGGAGAGGCCAATCTTGTCATGGTCGAAAGCGACGATCCGCTGGATGCCGGTCTTGAGATCATGTGCCAGCCGCCGGGCAAGAAACTGTCGACCCTCAGCCTGTTATCTGGCGGCGAACAGACCCTTACCGCGACCGCGTTGATCTTTGGTGTGTTCCTGGCCAATCCCGCACCGATCTGTGTGTTGGACGAGGTCGACGCGCCGCTGGACGACGCCAACGTCACGCGCTTCTGCGACCTGCTGGACGAAATG